>NZ_JACRGA010000022.1 GCF_016217785.1 Methanobacterium sp. | reverse complement strand
TGCAGGAATTGCGCAGTGTAAACGGTAATCCCATTAACAGTAACAGTGTTAGGTATAGATTTGGTTGTTTCAATGGTGTTTTGTAACACTACAGCCGCAGCAACAATCTGCTCCGGTGTAAAAGTAACCGGAGGCGTGTACAATATCGGAATATTCGAGGAAGTGAAAGGTTTCACCGTTACAAAGGAAGGTAAACTTCCCGTACTATTGTAGATGCTCAAAATTCGTGTGAATAGATAGACCTGTGATTGATATCCAATTTTCCCCAATCCAATAAATCCATAAGGTGGCGCCTGATGATTCTCATCCATATAACCATTAATACGATGAGCAAAATCTAAATAATCTGCTAGAGTTACAGAACCAGAATTCAATTGCTCTTCTGAAAAACCTGGAACATTATCGTTTTGAAGTGCAATAGGTGTATTATCCTTATTATGAATCTGATCAGTGGCCTGTATAGCTAAATGCAGAAACTTAGCCATGTTAACAGAAACACCGCCAATAACTACGTAAGTAGGAAGTTTTTTATTGGTTTCTACAAATTTATTTATACGCTGAGCCGCATCAATAATCTGAGAGATGCTAAAGTCAATGATAACTGATGTATGAACTGTTTGACTGTCAATTGTTGCAGAAACATCAGCAAGACCACCAGCAGCACTATTTAAAGTAGTATTTGCAACTCCATTAATGGTAGTTACTGGACTGTTTATAGATCCTAATGTTGTGTTAAAATTCACTGGGATTCCATCTGGAACATGTCCATCAGTAGGGTTATGGTATGCTCCCGAGTTATCATGAGTTAAGTCTGCCGTAATTGTAGACTTAGCACTAAGATAAGTTATAATATTGAGTACTAACCAATTTGTGGTCTCGATATTGCCATTATTACTGATTATACCCTGAGGACCATTATTTGTACCCCACCAGTTTAATGATGCATCTACTATCCCTCCATCATTGTATATGGAGCTACCTTGATTTGCAGTGTTTCCAGTAATACGGCTGAAATTAACATAAATAGTGCCCATGTTGTATATGGCACCACCAAAACCACTACTATAATAATCTGCAATGTTACCAGTGAAACTAGAGCCCATCACAAGTGTAGGGCTATTATTATAGTTGTAAATAGCACCACCGAGTCGGGCGATGTTGTTGGAGAAAGTACAGTTATCAACCCCACACTCACCATTGAGGTTGGAAATAGCACCACCCATCCCATTAATAGCTGAGTTACCAGTGAAATTACTGTTGGTTACAATCAAATTACCCTGATTGTGAATAGCACCACCCCGACCCTCATGTGAGGTGTTATTGGTGAAAATGAGGTTGGCTAAGTACAAATATGCATCATCAGAATTGCAGATAGCACCACCATTTCCCATAGAAACAGCATTGTTACTGGTGAAAGTACTGTCAATTATTGTCCCAGAACTGTTTGGAGTACTGGCATTATTGAAAACAGCACCACCAAAAAATGCTGAATTATTTTTGAAAGTACTGTTTACCACCACCAGCATACCCATTTGATCACTGTAAATAGCACCACCATAAGTGGCGGTGTTATTATTCAGTGTACAATTTTCAATGATTAAAGTACCACTGTTGCATATAGCTCCCCCATTACTTGCAGTGTGGCCGTTGGTTAGAGTCAGGTTAAACAGGATGACATTTGCATTATTGAGGATGTTGAATATACTTGTAGTCTTTGTTCCGTCTATTATGGTATTTTCCTGGCTTTGCCCAACAATACTCATGTTCTTACCAATGGTGATGTTTGTGTTGCCGGGTCCAGTATACATGCCATTGGCGATGTTTACTGTTCCACCATCAGTTACAGTTCCTGTTGCATTTTTGATTGATTTTTTAGGACCATACAGGGTTCCAATCTGCCAGGTGTCATACTGGCCATCCCATGAATCGTTTCCCCCAGTGTTATTCACATAAATAGTAGAAGAGTCTGCTGCTGATACAGGACCCATACTCAATAAAAATATAAGTACCAAACTCAATATCGTCAAAATTGTTATAATACTATTGCCACTCTCGTGTATGGTTTTAACAACTACTTCGCCCCTATTCCACATTCAATTTTCCCCTTTTCATGTTTAATACATACAATATCTAACTATTAATTAAAACTAATCATTAATAAGGTAATATTATATATAAGTTTAGTGGAATGTACTTATCTTAAATTTAAGCACATCCCCTAAATCATATAATACTTTAGTTATTATCAATTAACCCCAATAATGACCATTATCCTATGAAAAGGATAAATATTAAGGTTTCACAAGATCTAATTGATCCCCCAAATCAACGATTTAATACATTAAAAATTATAAAAATAGAAATATATCCCCAATTCCATAATCAAGGATATTACCGTTGAGAATTCAACACCTCCCCCTCTACATCAAACTCTGCTCTTTTTTACTGAAAATGAGTGCGGATATTAAGATCATCAGGACTGCGAAAATAGCCACCACAATGACATCCACATAGATAGGTAGTACTGATTGGTGCAGAATTATACCTCTCAGGGCATCCACTCCATATGTTAGGGGGTTAACGTAGACTGCTGCTTGTAGCCAGCTGGGAAGTCCGGTTATGGGGAATAGAGCCCCACTTAAAAGGAATATTGGCATCACAATGAAACTCATAATAAGGTTGAACCCTTCCATACTGTCAGTGAATGATGCTATCAACAGACCCATGCCTGAGAGGCCCAGGGCTATGAGGATTATAACCCCTATTGATCCCAGGAGAATGGTGATATTCATGGGGACACTCACCACAAATGAGAGGAAAAGCAGTATTATCCCCTGAATAAGGGCAGTGGTGCTTATTCCAATGGCTTTCCCTAGGACGATAGAAGGACGAGATATGGGAGCCACCAGAATCTCCTTTAAGAATCCAAACTGCCGATCCTGTATCACGGAAAGTCCTGAAAATACAGAAGTGAACAGGATGGTCTGGGCAATGATTCCCGGGAATATGAAAGCCTGGTAACCTCCTGCCATGTTACCGAATCTTATGGCTGAACCCAGCCCGGTTCCGAATATGAGAAGCCATAGAAGCGGAGTTACCACTGAAGTTAATATTCGTGACCGGTAACGGAGGAATCGTTTGTTCTCCCTGAGCCAGATGGTGTAAATTCCTTCCAGTTCTGCCATACTTATCCCTCCCCCTGAATGGTTCTACCGGTGTATTTAAGGAACACATCCTCCAGGTTGGGGTGCTCCAGTTCTATGGAGTAGACAAAGATGTTATTTTTATTGGCAAAATTCACCAGCTCCGCCACCAGATTCTCACCACGTTCCACCATTAACTTAATCTCGGAATCCATCACATATGTCTCCTTGACAAAGTCCAGTGTTTCCACCTTTTTGACGAATTCTTCAAGATTATCCACTTGCATGGTGATTGTGTCTGCCTTTAACTCCCTTTTCAGGTTTTTTGGTGAGTCTGCAGTTATTATCTGACCCTGGTTGATTATTGCTATCTCATCACACAGTTTATCAGCTTCTTCCATGTAATGGGTGGTCATCAGCACCGAAACATCCTGGTTCTGATTCAATTCCTGAATATATTCCCATATACTCTCCCTGGTCTGTGGGTCCAATCCCAGGGTAGGTTCATCCAGGAAAAGAACCTTGGGACGGTGTATCAGACCCCTACCTATTTCCAGTCTGCGTTTCATACCCCCAGAATAGGTTTTAACGAATTCATCTGCCTTGGGACCTAGGGCAATCAGATCCAGAATCTCTTCTATACGTTCTTCCCTCACATCCTTGGGAACTCCGTAGAGTGAAGCATGCATCTCCAGGTGTTCACGACCAGTGAGGATGTCATCCAATGCCCGGGATTGAAAAACAATACCAATAGATTCCCGAACCTCTTTGGGGTGTTTACTGACATCATAACCATTAACTGTGGCCGATCCACTGGTGGGATGCAAAATGGTGCACAGCATAGAAATTAATGTGGTTTTACCCGCCCCGTTAGGTCCTAAAACTCCATAAACACTATTTTTAGGCACTTTAAGATTCACACCATTAACTGCGGTGAAATCATCATATTTTTTGGATATATCATGGGTTTCGATAATGTATTCCATGCTCTTCCTCCAGGTAAAAAAAATTAACTTATAATAGAAAGTGTGTTCTGGTAAGATTTAATAATATCGAACTGACATCCACATAGAGTAAAATTGTTCTCACTCAGGGGTTCTTGCTAGATGTTAAGTAATCATTACTAAAGGTTAAGCAGTTTTTTAGTTGGAGTTTGAGTTGTTCTGCAAAATGTAGTTCTACAAATGAGTTCTACAAAATTATTAATTTCAGGAGATCTATAATTAACTATAGAAATTTATTTGGATGGGGAATTATCATGATAGTTAAACAGATCAAATCAGAGGGAATAGCCCATCATTCTTATTTTATTGGGGCTAGTGGCCGGGCGGTTGTTGTTGATCCTCGTCGGGATGTGGATGTTTATCTGCGTCTAGCAGAATCATCTGGACTGAATATAACCTATATCTTTGAAACCCATCGTAATGAGGACTATGTTATTGGTTCGTTGGAGCTGGCAGATGCCACTGGCGCGGGAATATTCCATGGTAAAAATCTGGACTTTTCCTACGGAACCCCGGTAAGTGAAGGGGATAAATTCCAGTGGGGAAACGTGGAATTGGAAGTCTTGGAAACACCGGGACACACACCAGAAAGTATATCTCTGGTTTTAAGGGATCTGAGTGTTTCCAAAGATGCGCAGATGGTATTCACCGGGGATGTGCTGTTCGCCGGGGAAACTGGTCGCATTGACCTCTACGGAACTGATAAACAGAGGGAAATGGGAGGATTACTTCATGATAGTATTTTTAACAAGATCCTGCCACTGGGTGATCAGACTGTTTTATGCCCGGCCCATGGTGCTGGTTCAGTTTGTGGGGCGGATATACGTGAACAGGACTACACCACCATTGGTTATGAGAAGAAAACCAACCCACAACTACAGTGCACCATTAAAGAAGAATTCATCGGGATGAAAGTGGATGAAAAACTTTACACACCACCGTACTTCAAGAAGATGGAGTTTTACAACCAAAATGGAGCCCCTGTACTGGGCAGACTTCCTTATCTGGAACCTATACCACCTAAAATCCTGAAAAAAATGAAGAATAATGGAGCGTGCATCCTGGATGTCCGGAAGCCCACCAGCTTCGCCGGGGGCCATGTACCCGGCAGTTTGAACATCTGGAGAGAGGGTGTTCCTGCCTTCGCTGGCTGGTTTTTAAACTATGAAGATCCCATTATTGTGGTTGATGATCATGATTATGGTCTGGAGGAAATCCGCCAGACACTCATCAGACTGGGCTTTGATAACATTCATGGTTATCTTGCTGGTGGTTTCCCCAGCTGGTATCTCCACGCAGAGGAAATAGACACCATAAATCTGTGGAGTGTGCACCAGTTAAAAGAAAAGTTAAATGGAGATTTTTTTCTCATGGATGTGCGCAAAATAGATGATCGAAGGGAAGGTTACATTGAAGGATCACATCACATCTACGTGGGAGAAGTGCCAGGAATGATAGGAGAAATACCCCGTAACCTTCCGGTGGTTGTGTACTGTGATTCTGGTTATAAATCCACCACTGCATGCAGTTATCTACAGAAAAATGGTTACACTAACTTGACCAGTATTCTGGGTAGTATGACTGCATGGAAAAAGGCAGGTTACCCCGTGGTGAATGATTGATACACACCTACCCCGGTATTCTTAATCTTTTGTGGAAATTATAACATCTCTTGAGATAAAATAAATCTTAGAACATGACATGAAATTATAGATAAAAGTAAAGGTGATGCCTTTGAACATTCTGAAAATCCCTTCTATGAAGAAAAAAGAGTACGATGCATTCATTGCTCAGGAGTTTGTGAGTAGAATTGCTTTTAAAGGGGATTACCCATATATTGCCCCATTTTTATATGTTTTTGATGGGCAGTTTATTTACTTCCTCAGTACCAAGTATGGTAAAAAAGTAGAACTCTTGCATACCAATCCTCAAGTTGCAGTGGAGATCGAAAATTACAGTAGTAATATGTCAGAGTATCGTTTTGTGACACTGCAGGGTCGTATAAATGAAGTGGATGAAAGAAGTGAAAAACTGAAAGCCAGGCAGATGTTCGTGGACATGATCAAGAAAAATAATCTCTCCCCCAATGTACTGGCTGCCCTGGGACACTCACCTGAAGACCCACTGGAATCCCTCCTGGAAGAAGAACGATCAACAGTATGGAAATTGGTGGATGTCAAGGGAATTGTGGCCCTTAAAAGTTCATGATATCTTTACATTCAATCTTAGCAAACACCTTGATAATAAGTTATAATTAAATAAAGTTTAATAACTCTTTAAATATGAAATGGGGGCTTGATAGGTCATGGAAGGTTTTAAGATAAATGAGATTCCAAAGTTAATTGCTTCTGTATTTATAGTTTTTATTTCTGGTGCAGTGGGAACTTTAGCCACTCTTCCCCAGATAACCACCTGGTATGTTACCCTGGCTAAACCAAGCTGGACTCCCCCTAATGATTGGTTTGGACCCATATGGACTACTATTTACATTCTCATTGGGATAGCTCTTTTCCTGGTGTGGAGACAGGGTTTAGATCGGCGTGATGTGAGATTCACAATAGGAATATTCGCAGTGCAACTGGTGTTGAACGTTCTATGGTCTCTGGTGTTTTTCGGATTGCATTCCATACTGGGCGGGTTCATACTGATCTGCTTACTCTGGATAGCCATACTAGCCAACATGATCGCCTTCTACGTCATATCCAAACCAGCAGGACTACTATTCATACCCTATATAATCTGGGTGAGCATTGCATCCTACCTGAATTACAGCGTGCTTATGTTGAACTAATAAATACCATATCCCCCCTTTTTTTTATTCCTTTTATTTCCTTAAACTCTTAAAGATTCTTAGAAACTCTGGAAAGAAATATTGTGTCATAACACCAGTAATTTTTAAACCGTAATCAATTTAGAATAGCATGACAGAAGTTGCCATACAACTTTCATACCTGAAATAAGCTGAATAGGATGAATAAAAAAAATGAATAATTCTTTAAAAATGAATAATATTAAGATTTAAAATGAATAATACTAAGAATACTTTTTAAATAATCGATTCAGGGATAAGGGATTATAATCTCTCTTTATATGGTAATTCCTGGAATTTAATGGTGAATTTTGTGCCGTTGGTCCTGTCAATTTCCATTGCACCGTTTAATTGATTTACCAATGTTTTAACAACCATTAATCCCAGTTTTTTAGATTTTTGAGGATTCACGTTTTGAGGTAAACCAATTCCATCATCAGCAAAAGTTAGAACGTAAGATTTACCATCGGATTTTAATTCAACTTTTATAGTACCATTACCCTCGGGAAAGGCGTGTTTAATGCTGTTGGTTGCCAGTTCATTGATTACGAGACCACATGGCATGGCAGTTTCAATACCCATTTCCACACTTTGAATCAGGGTGTTTAAGTTGATGGATCCCTTATCCACACGGTAGGAATTAAAAATATCATACAACAGCTTTTCCACATAGTTACTGAAGTTTATGAAACCAATATCTTGTGACTGGTACAGGTTTTCATGAATCATGGCCATGGTCCTGACTCTTCCCTGACACTCCCACAATATATCCGCGGTTTGTTTATCTTCCACTTGAATGCGCTGCAAACTCAGTAGACTGGATATGATCTGTAAATTATTCTTTACCCTGTGGTGAATTTCCCTTAGTAAAATCTCTTTTTCTTCTAAAGAATGCTTAAGACTGTTTTCAACCTTTTTAAGTTCAGTTATGTCTTCCATAATTAGCAAGATGCCATTTATGCTATTTTCATTTTTTATGATGGATGGCCGAACCCTGAAAATTACTTCTTTCCCATTTTTATTTTTTACGGCCCATTCAACCTGTTTTAACTGATTTCCAGAGATAAGATGGTTGAAAACTATTCTGGCCTCTTCATAATCCATTTCCATCATAGCAACGATGCTCATGAAGTTATGTCCCATGATTTCCTCTTTTTTGAAACCAAATATCTCCTCGATCTTGTCATTGGATTCAATGATATTCCCCTGACAGTCAAATAGGATAATAGCCTCTGCAGCATTTTTAAAAATGCTTTTAAACTTCTCTCTGGATTCTTCAATGACTTTTTTAGATCTTCGTAGCTCGGTCATATCTAAAATTGATACCATGCTTTTTCTGGTGCCAGGCAGCATAGTCACCGTTAAATAAACATACCGGATAGTATCATCAATGGCAACCAGTCTCGCTTCATAATTGCGTGGGGCGTAATCTGGATCAATTCTACGCAGACGGTGGTTCTCTTCCATCTGCCCAATGTCTTCCGGGGCAAAAAACTCGGTCCACATCATTTTCCCCTCAATTTCTTCCTTGGGATAACCAGTCAAGGAAGAAAATTCCATATTTACCAGGGAAATTAAATTATTCTCCTCCACAATTATAGTGGCGGCACCTGTATTTTCAAAAATAGTTTGATAATAATAATCCTGAGATCTTTTAAGTTTATTTTCCATCTTTTTCTTGTAAAGAGCAACTTCAATGGATATTTTTAATTTACGAAAATCAAATGGTTTGATTAAATAGCCGTAGGGTGCACTGATAAGAGCCCGATTAATAGTGGCATCATCAGGAAGAGCCGTAACATATATAACTGGTATTTCAAGTTTTGAAATAGCTTTTGCAGCTGCTATCCCATCCATACTGCCCTTTAAAATAATATCCATTAAGATGAGGTCTGGTTTTAATTTTTTGGCCTTTTCAACTGCTTCTTCACCATAGGATGCAATTGCTACCACATTATAATTCATTGATTGGAGGCTTCTTTTTAAATTCATGGCCTCCACCATTTCATCTTCCACCAGAAGAATATTTGCCAAATTTTGCACCTCTAATTCCCGTACTCTAATCATCTGCTCCCAACTTTTAATATAATTATTTGTATTTTTAGAATTAATAAGCTACTGAATAATCCCCATAAATTACAAAGTTAAATGGTCAATGGACCCTTTTTTAGGATAACCACCAAATCATTCATTTTTGTTTATATTTGATATGGCTTTTATGCAAATTTAGTAACACTGAATATTTTTTTTATATTATCCTTATTTTCAAGTGTTAATATTTGGTCGAAACGAGAATATGAGGTAAATCTCTTTAGGAGTTCTTTTTATATTCTTTAGGGTTAACAGCCTTCTTAAGTTAGGTGTTTATTTACATTTACAAAACTATATATTAGACTATTGAATATATATTCACAATATGGCAAGGCCCCGGAGATTTAGAAGAATTTCAGAAGAACCTCAGATACGATGCTTCAAACCAGAAAGAGAAGATTTAGATTCTTTTGAACCTATTGAAATATTGATAGATGAATTTGAAGCAATCCGACTAAGAGACTATCATGATATTCAGCAGAAGAGATCTGCAGAAATAATGGGAGTTTCACAGCCCACATTTCATCGCATATTAACTTCCGCCCGGAAGAAGATAGCCAATGCGCTGATTAACGGAAATACAATCGTTATAACTGGTATAGACCGGTTAATACGTTATGAATGCAATGGTTGTGGGTTTAAATGGCAACACCCCCGTAAGGAATATAAAAAATGTCCCGATTGTGGATCTGCCAATATCAGCACCGTGGAAGAAGAAGAGTACCCTCCAGACTCTGATGAATCATTAATGGATAGAAAATCATATGGAGGCAGAGGGCTTGGTGCAGGGCCACCACTGGTTTGTAAATGTCCAAATTGTGGTTATGAATCTCCAAAAACAAGAGCGGTGCCCTGTAGCAATACTAAATGTCCTAAATGTGAAACTCCCCTCTGTGGGAACCATTAAAGGTTAATGAAAAATGGATCATTATTCATCCCCTAAATCATGTCATTGTTATTATAAACATCAAAAGTTTTGGCTAAGTAAAGGGAAAATAGATGAAAAACTAAATAAACGTTTTTAACGGTCCATATAATGATATTATAACAAGAATGGGTGATTGGATGTCTTTCATAGAAATAAAAAACATCACAAAAACATTCAATGGCGTTGAAGTCCTGAAGAACTTGAACATCAGTGTGGAAGAAGGAACAATATTGGGAATTTTGGGAAAGAGCGGTTCTGGAAAATCAGTTTTGATAAACATGCTCCGTGGAATGAAAGATTACAGGCCAGATGAGGGCCAGATAATTTATAACATTGCACTGTGTCCTGAATGTCTTGCTGTGGAACCACCATCAAAGGAAAACCAGCTCTGTAAATGTGGAGGCAATTTCCAGAGAGAGGAAGTGGATTTCTGGAGTGCAGATCGACATGTATTCGCATCTATCCGGCGTCGTATCTCCATAATGCTGCAGAGAACCTTTGCACTGTATGAAGATGAGACTGTGATTGATAATGTCCTAAAATCAATTAAAGGACATGATGAGGAAGAAAGCACCTACATGGCCATTGATCTCCTTGATCTGGCCCAGATGACCCATCGGATCACTCACATTGCACGTGATCTTAGTGGTGGGGAAAAACAGAGAGTGGTTCTGGCCCGTCAACTGGCCAAAGAACCCATGATTTTCCTGGCAGATGAACCAACTGGTACCCTGGATCCTACTACTGCCGAGTTTATACACCAGGCCCTTATTGAAGGTATAAAAGGTCAGGGTCTAAGCATGGTAATCACCTCCCACTGGCCAGAGGTAATGAGAGACCTCTCTGATGAGGTGATCTGGCTGGATAACGGTGAAATTATCCAGAAAGGAGATCCCGAAACTGTGGTGGAAAGCTTTATGGAACACGTCCCCCAACCCAAAATAAATAAAGACTTTGAAACTGGGGGCCCCATTATTGAGCTCCAAGATGTTAAAAAACATTACTACTCCATTGACCGGGGAGTGGTTAAAGCCGTGGACGGTGTTAACCTCAGTGTGGATGAAGGTGAGATATACGGAGTGGTGGGTCTTTCTGGAGCAGGCAAAACCACCTTATCAAGGCTGTTATACGGTCTCACTGATCCCAGCAGTGGCCAGATAAAGGTGAAACTGGGAGATGAATGGATCGACATGACTGAAAAAGGTCCTTTTGGCAGGGGACGGGTTAAACCATATCTGGGGATACTCCACCAGGAATACAGCCTGTACCCTCATCGTAATGTGCTGGGAAACCTGACTGAAGCAATTAGTCTAGAGTTACCCGCTGAATTTGCTAGAATAAAAGCACTTTACGTTTTAAACGCGGTTGGATTTGCTGAAGATTATGCTGAGAAGATTCTCTACAAATATCATGATGAGTTGAGTGGAGGGGAACGCCACAGGGTGGCCCTGGCTCAGGTACTCATTAAAGAACCCAACATCGTTATTCTGGACGAACCCACCGGTACCATGGACCCCATTACCCGAGTTCAGGTTACAGATTCCATTAGGAAAGCACGTGAAGAGCTTAATCAAACTTTCCTGATAATATCCCATGACATGGACTTTGTACTGGATGTTTGTGACCAGGCCTCTATTATGAGAGGTGGGAAAATCCTTAAAACAGGACTTCCATCAGAAGTTGTGGAAGACCTCACCAGTAAAGAGAAAAATAAGATGTTAAAAAATACTAAAACTTAAATGAAGGATTTATCCTTCTTTTCTGTCTTTTTTTATTTAGGTTTTTAACCATTAATCCAGAAAATTTTGAAAATTTAATCAATAGAAGGTGAAAATGTGTATAGGATACTTTTATTAGCTTTAGCTATAGGAGTAATTGTTTTTGTAGCCATAAACGATCCTCTGAAAAAATATTAGAATTTATTTAATACCCTTTTTGTATAGTCCATTTGGATTAAGTATCCCCATAGGATTATTTACCTCCCACAGGATATTTACCTAATAAAATCCTTTATTTTATAGTTTGAAAATTTGTTTGAAAATTTTATTTATCCGAATACCAGTAATAGTACCATTAATTTTTCATTTAAACCCTTTTTCATTATTTAAGATTTAATAATAATTTTTCCGCGGATTAAAACTGAATGATGATCATAAATATTTAAATATTAGTTTTGAATATATATTCATAATTGAGTAAAGGAGTTGATCATATTACTGGTAAAAAAGAATACATCTGCCGTGTTTGCGAATTCCAATGGCAAAAAGAAGACCAGACATACGAAAAATGTCCGGACTGTGGATCAAAAGAAATAATCCAGGTAGATTCTTCCCAAAAAGATGATAAAACCATTAAAAAAGAGGACATTAATATTCGCAGGTCTTATGGTGGAAATGGTCGTGGCGGAGGCGCTCCCAGAGTGTGTAAATGCCCAAACTGCGGCTATGAATCACCTAAAACACGCAGTGTCCCCTGTAGAAATCAAAAATGCCCAAAATGCGATACACCATTATGTGGGGCAGACTAGGACACATTCATTTTCATGTTTTATCCTAAGTGGCTAAATTAAATGAATAATTTGATAGTAAATCATCCATTTTAATAATTCAACCATTTAATTAGTTTTATGAACCAGTTCCACAGAAATAATAATAGCAGAGAATATTCCCCCCACTGCCCAGCAGAGGGGAGAAGTAAATGAAATTCCAAAAATAACCCCAAAAATGATTGCCAATATCGCCCACATGGCAAAAATAAGGAGAATAAGAACTCCACCCATTACCAGTCCAAAAACACCCACCAAACATCCTAATTTAAGACCTTTGATTGCGTTACCATCTCCTTTTTTGGAAGTTTACAGTGTTGTTGAGGGCTTGTTACCCCATTCACTACACTCATCTTCATTATCATTCCGGGCTCTGTATTGAGGGCATTTCATGTATCTTTATCCCATATTGCAAGTTAGGTAGGAATTTTCTTTATTTTAAGTGTGCTCAGGATCTCTTTGTAGGCCTGTTTATATTCTGATTTAAAATCCATCTGCAACGACTTAACCGGGGCATCTGCAGAGGATAACAGGATATAAATGTAGGGCCCATTGGCATCAGTACCTTCCCATGTACGGTACCCATTGTATTCCCCAAGAGAACCTTCATTATAAACTTTTTTTAGATTTGTCAAGTTACTGGTGGAAAAACGGATATTCCCAACATAGTTGTCAAAATTGGAAGTATCATTGGAGTTAAAAAAATCCACGATGGTGTAATTTTCAAATGTGTATTGCACTGCTACCAGCGAAGTGGGATAACTAAATTTTATATACTGGTCTTCAAAAGTTCCATTATTAATTATTTCCTTCTGGGAAGTTTCAGTGGCCCATGATAATGCTATCACAATTCCTACAAGTAGAATCAATCCTAATAATATGATATTAATTTTTTTAATCTTGATGGTTTCTCTAATTAAATCGCCTCCAGTATGGAGAAAATACAAGTATTAACTCTAATTAATCTTTAAATCAATACATTATCCATAATTCACAGGTATAGTGTGACCTGGTTAAATATTTTAATATTATATGAATAATGACGAATGTTTATAAGAATATTTTCCCAAATTAGACCCAATTTGAATATTGAGTTAGTAAATACCACTAAGAACAGTATAATCATATTCAAAAGAGCAATATTACCCAATTTTGGATAAATACAAAAATTAAACAGTAATAATCGAAAACAACTTCAACCAAATTCCAATAAAAAGTCACCCTTAATCCCCATAATGAAAAAATTGTTATGTTTTATAGTAATCTTTCCTGAACTTTTTCACTCTTTAACTCCCGCAAAGCATCAGCAGCTATCCATTTAGCACTCCTAGCATCAATTTTGTGGATTTCCTGAGCTACAGTGATAGCTTTTTTATTCAAGACTGTATTCCTTTTTCCAATATGCCTTAAAGCCCAGTTAACAGCTTTTTTAACATAATTACGATTATCAGTTGATTCATTAATTATTAGGGGAAAAAATTGTTCGAAATTTTCATTAGGTGCCTTTTTATCATGGACTGCTAAAACTGCGATTAAAGCAAATGCCGCTCTCTTTTTGAACTCTTTCTCACTTTCACTCCACTTGAAAACTTTCTGATATGCAAATGGTGTCATGCGAAATAGTTTCATGCAGCACTGGTCACAAATCTCCCAGTAATCAAATTCAGCGGCCCATACATCCATCTGTTCTGAGGTAACCTGTAGAGGGTTCTCAATCATGCAGGCCAGTATCCTAGTCTCACGGTAACCTGCCTCCCAGAGCTGCGCTGCTAATTTGTGATTTTTTCCAGCTTTTTTTGCAATCTTCCTAAGTTCCGGGATGCGGACAGCATAGGTTTTTTGAGGGTTGATTCCAAAACGAGCCATTCCTTCCACATCTTGCGGGTTTGACCGTGATTCCAGTTCCTGGATGATCTCATCAAAATTCATTTAACAACCTCAAATTCAGGAGACTTATATCTTATTTGCTCTTTCTAGGAATGTTAATCTTTTATAAACTAACCAGACACCATTAAATTGTGTTAACAATAATTTATGGATAATACTAAAAATAATTATCAACTTATACATTATTCTGGTGGAAAAAAGTATAATTCAATTGAACAATAAAAAAAAGGACATAACTGATAGGGATGGGAAAATGATTCTCTTGGTGGGTTTTTATGCTTGAAAGTTTGAAAGGTAATCAGAAATTAACTTTACTGATAATTTCACTGGCCAGCTTCATGGCCTTCCTTGATATTTCCATTGTGAATGTTTCCCTACCCACTATGGCCAAGTACTTCGGTGTGACCACCAACACGGTTTTATGGACCATTTTAATTTATATAATTGTTTTTAGTAGTTTTTTAATTGTTTTCGGGAAATTAGCCCAGCAAAAAGGTTTTAAAAAGGTTTTTCTCGCGGGTTTTCTTATCTTCATCACTGGTTCTGCTTTGTGTACTATCTCCACCCAGTTTCATGAACTGATTATTTTCAGGCTCGTGCAGGCAGTGGGTGCCACCATGTTCTCTGGAATCACCTCTGCCATGGTACTACAATACCTCCCTAAAAACCAGCGGGGGCGGAATCTTGGAATTGTTACTACCATTGGATCTATGGGCCTGGCTTTGGGTCCCTTGCTGGGTGGTTATATAACTGAATACATTAACTTCCACTGGATATTCTTCATCAACGTCCCCATCGGGATTATTGGTATCATACTGGGCCATGCCGTACTACACGAAACGGATAAACATCCCGGATCCCTGGACCTACCGGGAGTGGTGATGATCTTCATAGCCCAGAGCACCCTGATTTTTGCCCTTAATAAGGGACTGGACTATGGCTGGACTTCTACCATAATAATAGGTAGTATAATTTGTTCTGTGATATTCTGGGCACTCTTTGTGTTCCGGGAATCTCGGGCAGATGAACCCCTGATTGACCTTAATTTTTTGAAGATGAAGGATATTGCACTGGCCAATGCAGCGAATATCTTCTCCAACATGCCCTTTGCCGGAGCAGTGGTACTTCTACCATTTTACTTTGAAGTGGTGAAAGGAATGAGCACCAGTCAATCTGGTTTGATATTAACCCTGATGCCTGTTGCCATTATCATAATTGGCCCCATTGCCGGGAGTATTTCTGATAAAATCGCTTCGAACCGGGTTACTTTAATTGGGGCTATGATTGGGGTCATTGGTTGTCTGGTTCTCTCTACCCTTAACCCATCAAGCAGTCTCCTTTACGTAGCTATGGGACTTTTGATTTTAGGGGCTTCAGTGGCCACTTTCAACCCACCCATCACCAAATTCATTCTCTCCAAAAGTCCCTCTAAGTACAGGGGGATAGCATCAGGCCTGGTTAACACTTCTAATATGATTGGTAATGGTTTTGGAACCGGAATTCTGGGCACTGTAGCAGCTATGGTTGTCTACACCTCGGTAGGCCCCAGTACTAGTGATAAATTAACACCAGCTCTGGTATCCCAGGGATTGGATAATGCATTTCTGGTGGGTACTGTGGCAATGGGAATAGCACTGGTTCTTATTGCCCTGACACTGTATAAAAAACCGGTTAATTAAAAAAAACCTGAACTATCCCTAATATTACTAAAACTCTCATACAAATAGAATTAAAATAGTTAGAGATATCATGCTAAGGGCTGTGCTCAAGAATATGCAGGCCACTGTTGCCTTTATATCCAAGTCATAGGTGATGGCCAGCACCAGACTGAGCATGGCGGATGGCATTCCTGCTTCCACAATGCTTACTGTCCTGTCTAATCCGGTGAACCCCGCCAATCCCACAACAATCATGGCAATCAGGGGCGAAATAACCAATTTAAGTATTGAAACAAAAGAAGCAACACCAAAATATTCTTTAATACCCTTAAATTCCAGTGACAGACCTAAGGATAGCATTATCAGCGGTATTGCAGCACCACCCAGGTAATTAAGGGTGCTGGGAATAACGGATCCCAGTGGGAGATGAAGTAGATTGGCAATAACTCCCATGATAACTGCCAGTAAAGGGGGGAATAAGACCGATCTTTTGATTATTTCCTGATAACTGCCACCATAAATAATTAAGAAAAATATTCCGAATGATATAAAAAGTATGGTGGACCCCACATCATAAAATATGGCCCTAACGAGTCCTGCAGCTCCGAAAACACCTAATACTACAGGATACCCCAAAAATCCGGAGTTGAAGAGAGTGGATGCTGCTACTACTCCCCATCTGGTTTTAGAGGGGTAACCTTTAAGGTAGGTGAAAATGTAGGCAAAAATTCCAGATATAAGGCCCATCGTGATACAAATGAGGGTAATGGTTCCAAAAGTTTTGATATTGGATAAATCAGCACTGTACATGGCCATGAATATTAATGAGGGGATAGCTATGTACACTACAATCTTATTGAGGGTTTGGGTATCTTCTCCTTTTAGAAAATCAAGCCTGCGACATGCATAGCCAATTATAATCATTAATACAATGGCAATGATGGTTTCATAGGAGTTCATGTATTATGATATTTATTTTTTCAATAATTTATATAATCAGGGTTTGTAAGAAATTCATATTAACTCATTTCTATGCCATAGGACAGTATCATAGGATATTATATCTAAAAAAAGATATCTAAGAATCAATATCGTTTTAAAACTCTTAAAGCGTTTAAAGTAATCCATTTACTTGGTTTTCCCTTTCTTTCAATGTTGGTTATGAATCTTCCATTGAAGGTGTTCTCCAGGATCCACTGGCCTTCAGGATTCTGTTTGGAAATCATGATCTCCAGGGCTTCATTCATTCTTTCATCTTTGTATCCTAATTTAGTAAGTAGACCCAGTACTTCGAGGGCGTCAACCTTCCACATCAGTGGAAAACCAAATTCTAACCATTTAAAACTGCCTTTAACTGGAGGCTGGGTTCTTTTATGAATATGGTGGTTGAGCATGTGTTCTGCGCCTTTGGCAATGTAATCTTCCATTTCAGGAGTTCTACTTTTTAGTGGTATTTCAGCCAGGGCTTTGAGGGTTTTTATTATGATGCTGTGGCAGGTGCGCTCCCCCCAGCATCGTTTCCATCGTTTATATGGCCATTCATCTGGAGCTTTCCCGGCTTCATCATCAAATCTCTGATATTTTATAAGCCATTTTATGGCTTTTTGAACCCGCTCATCATCCAGGTATCCCAATCGGATAAGACTCCAGGTCATGTTGGCTGTGAGGCAGGGTAGGACTCTTTCATGATCTCCGCCACATTTACTGCTTACTTTATTACCCGATTTCTTACCACTTACCTCTTTACTACTAATATATGAAAATGCACCACTTTCAGGATCCTGGGAGTTTTCAAGGATGAATTCACATGCCCTTTTAATTCTTTCATCCTTAAAATCTGCTCCCAGCTCTGCCAGGATTATTAGCTGCCAGGAAGTCCCCTTATATTTACCACGAAGATAAAAATTCAGAGGAGAACCCCAGTATCCGCCAGGTTCCTGTTTAGCCAGAATTTTAGGAATAACACCCGTATGCATTATCTTCTTTTTGGCATCAACTACTTCGGGATTATCTTCTGGCTTGTCCAGGATATCCAACAATGTGAAGTATCTAACTGAAGGATTATCTTCTTCCAGTAACCATTCTGTGGGATCTGCCTTTAGATAGGATTTCCAATTACCCATACTATCACCTAAAATCTTGATCTTACCCCCCCCATTCATTTAAATGGCTGTCTAATGACTGTTTTTAGTTTTTCAGGTTTTATACGGCGCATATCACTAATGTATATTTCGTGATGCTTTCCTCTTAATTTGTAACCTTCATTTTCAATAAATTTATGCAATTTACCGACTGCAAGACCTTCAGCTTCACCATAAGGCCCAATATGCATGATTTGCACAGCCAAACCCTCTTCGAACGTGTCAAACCGAAGTTCAGAAAGTGAAGGTAAGTCTTTTTTCTTTACCAGTTCACTTATGGCCTTATCGACTAATGATTTATCCACAAAATCGGGTTGTCTAATCATTACCGTCCATTTCCAGGAACTTTTATCCACAATGGAGAACTCCTCCATGTTATCTGCCCACCACAGGCCTTCCAAAGGCATTACCACATAATCTTGGGATTTTTCCTTTTTACTGATGAATTTAGTTTTATATGAAACAGGGAATATGGTTTCCATGGCATTTTGATACTCTTCGGAGGTATTTGGGTCTCCCTGACCATCTATCATCAAAAATTTCATCGCAGGTAATTCTACCACTGAAACATCCCCTGCGGAAGGGTAGTAAAAGTCTTTATTCTCTTTTTTTAAATCAACTTTAGGCATTTTATTCCCTCCATTTAGTTTTAAAGTGTTATTGAAATTTCATTCCGAATTCCAGATTAAAAAAATAGATGGAGGTTACTTTTTAACCACTGGAAAGCACATCTCAGTTAAAAGCTCGCTTTCTGGGGTTTCGTTGGGATCAGAAATGTAGGTTTCCATAGGTGGGCCGATAATCTCATAGCCATTTTTGTAGGCGTGTTCAGCCAGTGCACCAATTGCAGTACCACATTCACTGTAGGGACCTTTATAAACAGTTGAAAGAACCAGTTGTTCGGGTTCTGTTTTGATTTTCACTCGCCCTTCTTCTTCTGCCTCTCCTACAAATGGCATTCCCACTTCATACTGGAGTTCCTCAACTGGCACTTCATTGGGGCTGTTGAAGTACACTCCGAATGGTGGACCCATCATCTGCAATCCTTTGGCCATTATAAATCCCACAATTTCCCCCATTAGAACTGGGACTTCCTCATAGGATCCGTTATAAGTTATGGATGCCACCTGTCTTTTTCCGATCTTCTTTTCTCCAATTTCCATTTTTTCACCACTTAAAGATTCTCTTCTTTTTTAATTTTTTGAATGAATTCATCCACCCAAGCCATCTCTGTTTTAAGATTAGCCAGTGGCCTACTGAAAAGTGCTACCACATAGTAGGGAGCACCCAATTCTTCTTGGGTCTTCACTGAGCTTTCCAGAAATCGAATCCTGCCCTGTGCGGATTCTATGTAATTTTCCAGGCACTTTATGACTTCTCGTGGTTGGAGATAGTTGAGGTAGGCCAGCCCTAGATCAAAGGATGAAATTAATTTTTTATTCCAGGAAAGGAGTTCACGGAGTTTTTCTTCCATTGTAAGCTTTCCCAGAGGAGTTATGGTGAAAACTTTCCGTGAAGGTTTGCCCTCCACTTTTTCAAGTTTTGATGTAACTAATTCTTTCTTTTCAAGCTTTTTCAAAACGTAATAGATTGACGAAAAACCTATGGGAGTCCAGTTACGCATTCCCCAGGCCTCAATGGTCTTTTCAATCTGGTAACCATACTGTGGTTCCTCATAGAGTAAACCTAATATGGCTATCTCCAGATCTGATATTCTAGTCATAGAATATTCTATATATATAATAGTATAAAAGGTTTACTAAGTTTGATCAAAGCCCGAGGTTATTCATCCAATGGACGGGGAAAATCAGCATTATGAAAAATCAGCATAAATTTATACAATAGAGAATTTAATTATTACATGAATGAATTGATAATATTGTTACTGTTTTTCTTAGCGGCTTTTATATCAATTTTAGTGGGTACTGTAGCTGGATTTGGAATGTCCACTATTTTACTACCTATTGCACTTATTTTTATGGACTTTAAAACTGCGCTGGTACTGGTGGCCATCACCCATCTTTCGGGCAGCTTAGGAGCGGTCACTTTCTTCCGCAAAGGTTTAAATAAAAGATTGATTTTACTTTTTGGTGTTCCCAGTGTGATCTTAACCGTTTTAGGAGCTTATATTGTAATTTATATCCCCCAAAACATTTTAACTACCCTCTTAGGAATGTCTTTACTGTTATTTTCTATTTATTCACTTTATCATCCGGATTTTAAGGTTAACACCGGGAAAATTTACACAATTCTTGGAGGGAGTTTATCTGGATTTTTACAGGGTTTAATTGGAATAGGTGGTCCTTTAAGAGGATATTTCCTTATTTCATGTGATCTGGATAAAACAGTATATATAGCCACATTAGCCGTTATAGCAATAATGATTGATGTAACCCGGATACCCATCTATCTTACCACTAACTTGCTTGATGCGCAGTTCTATTACTTCATCCCCCCACTGATGGCAATTGGTGTTATTGGATCCTACACAGGTAAAAAAATCGTTACCAGAATTCCCCAAAATACCTTCAAAAAATTAGTCCTTGTTGCAATAGGGCTTGCAAGCTTATTATTGATTTATAATGGTATTTATTCAGTTTTATAAACTGATCCGTGAATTAATCCAATTCAAAAATGTTTAAATTTCAATATAGCCAGTTTACCCGGACCTTAACTAATCTCTATATAATTCAAGTTGTGTTAAAAGACGTGTATATTTTTATGATCATGGGCCTCCTATGATCTAGGGTTATGGGCCTCCATAATCTATGATTAGGAGCTTCCATGACTTATGATTAGGAGCCTCCATGATCTATGATTATGAAACTTCTGACCTGGTTTCGGGAATGTCCTCCAATGACTTTTTAGTTTTAAGTAAAAAGATATGCAGGGTTACAGCCAGCCCTACAATGGGGAGTAATATTAGAAGATAACTCTGCTCCTTGAAAAGGTAACCAGATATAATTAACATAGCCCATAAGAAAAGAATACTTTTAAATTTAACATCTAAAGGCACTCCTTGTTGGGTCCGGTAATTTTCAATGTAACTTCCAAAGTACCGGTTACTGGATATCCATTTTTCCGCCCTTTGGGAACTTTTGGTAAAGCAAAAAAAAGATGCCAGAATAAGGGGCGTGGTTGGTAACAATGGAATTACTATTCCGATAGCTCCCACACCCAGTAAGGTTGCACCTAAACCAAAAAAGAATACACGTTTTGGCTCCATACCAGTCATACCTATTTTGCACATCCTACAATCAATAGACAGTTATCTTCCTATTTTTGAGATTTCAATTATTCAGGGAAATGTTTCCGGAATATTTCCACCATTTCACTGGGCTCCTTTAAAATGTATGTTTCATACATGTTGGCCAATTTTTCCACATGTTCCACATCTTCTTTTCTTATGGTGATCTTCAGATCTTTCCCATCGGGGAGTTGGGTGATAGTCACTCCCTCTTCAACATCAGACGGCAATATATAGATAGGAACATCTGCTTTTTGACCCATTATTGCTGCATTGGAGATGAGAGTGTCTCCCATTCTCATGGCTATCTTGGCCACGGTGTTGGAGGTGGCTGGTGCAATTAGCATGAATTCGTACTTACCCAACTGAATATTACCTGCTAAAAATGGTGCATTAGCATTAATTTCAACCCATACCCGGTCAAAGTTGCTTTCTATGTCATTGGATATCCCGTAATATTTCACTACCTGATCCCCTGATTTGGAGATGAATACTTCTATGTCCACCCGGTCTTCGAATTCTTTTCGTATTTTTTCCATGACCTTCATGGTTTCCAGTATTTTATCACCGGCGCCGGTAATTCCCCATGCAATTTTCTTTTTCTTTTCCATGCAAAACCCTCCATTACCATTTCAATGGTTTAATACTCGTGAATTAAATATTGACTTTGAAAAATAAATAAAAAATCCATCATTTTGAATCCCCTATGTTATAAACTTAGTTCTATATAGAACTTGGTTCTATATAAGTTTTTGTTCGATAGTTTTTTATTACATTTCCACCAACATATATCTTATGGAAAAGAAATTAACCGACGAGAAGATCAAAATCACACCCCAAAGAAGGGAAATTATTAAAAAATTAAATGAACTGGAAAAAACACACCCCTCCTTCAACCAGATTTACAGGGCAATTAAAGAAACCCAACCCAATGTAAGTCGCTCCACAGTACACGAAAATCTGAAACTACTGGTTCAAAGGGGAATTATAAGGAGTTTTAATTATAAAGGTGAAACTCGTTATGAAATGAGTCCTGAACCTCATGTGAACTTAGCTGAGTTCAATGGCGAGATTAAAGATATAAAAAATGAAAAAATCAATGGAAAGTTGGATGAAATAATAAATATCTTAAATGAAGAAGAGAATATTGAAATTAAATCTTTATTGGTTCTTGTGGAAAATAAATTATAATTTTCAAGAGGGATTTCTCACGGAATACTGTTTCCAGGCTGATGTTTCTTCTTATCGTTTTTTTTGATTTGAAATGATAATTTCATTTCTTACACTTAAAAAGACTATTTAATTAACTTTTTACATGTTATATTATATTATATAGTGTTTTATATGTTTTAACACCTTTCCAGGATATCTTGTTTTTACACCCAAATAATAGAATAAATGAAACCGGGTTAAATCTGAACAGAATTGGTATAACCTGGGTGTCAATTGGGAAAAACTACTTTTAAAGTCTTTTTTAGAGTATAGGGCATGAAATTTAGAAGTTTAATTATCAAAAACATTTTTAGAAACAAAACCAGAAGTTTGCTGGCTATTCTGGGTATTGCATTGGGAGTAGCCACCATACTGGGCCTGGGTCTGGTGACGGGTGGTCTGGCAGCTTCCACTCAACAAGCACTCACCGCAGATGCGGCAGATTTTACAGTGATTTCTGGGACCAGCGGAGGAGGTGGAGGTCCTGACGGGGCTTCAGGAGGGGGTGCTCCTGGTGGTTCAGGTAGTCCTGGTGGCCAGCAGTTAATCAATCAAACCACAATTTCTGAGATCCAACAGATATCCGGAGTGGGAACTGCTGCCGGGGTTTTAAGAACCAACGTTGACCTCAATGACACCAGTACCAACAGCAGTACCAACAGCACCAGTAGTAGTACTAGCAGCACCAGCGGATCTTCCAATGGAAACAGTGGACAGGGACAAGGAAATTTCCAAATGATGTACAGTGTTATCGGAATTGACAGCAGCAACCTTGGTCTGGATGATATTGTAATAACCAACGGTACCTCATTCTCCAATGACAATCAGGTTATAATCGGAGAGATGGCTGCTCAAAGTCTTAATAAGACCGTTGGAGACACCATTGTCCTTTCCAACCAGACATTTACCATTGTGGGAACCTATGAAACTGGAAACTTCCAGGATGATCGGGGAATTGTCATGTCCCTGGGAAAACTGCAGAGCTTGACTGGAAACACTGATATGGTATCGTTGATCCTGGTTAAGGCCGCCAACGGCACTGACGCCAATACACTTGCCGACACCATTGAGAGTAAATATCCCGATGAACTATCCACATCAACATCACTTTCAGGAATGGAAAGGATGAATAATGGACTGGAAATCATTGAATCTGGGTCATGGGCTGTTACCCTCCTAACCCTGCTAATAGGGAGCATAGTTGTTATAGTCACTATGGTAAAATCTGTGGTGGAAAGAACCCGAGAAATAGGGGTGTTGAAAGCTGTTGGATGGACCAGTAAAAGGATATTAACCATGATAATGGGAGAATCACTGGTTCTGGCACTGATAGCTGCTGTTGTGGGAATAGTGATTGGTGTAGGCATTGTAGAAATTATTAGCATTGCTCAACTTATAAGGGGGATTGAACCCGCCTTTTCAGCCGTTTTATTCCTGGAAGCATTGGGAGTTGCCATATTCCTGGGTATAATAGGGGGAATTTACCCAGCATACCGGGCTTCTAAATTATCACCAACCGAGGCGTTGCGCTATGAATAATGAAACCACCACCAATGAAAACATAATCAACATCAAATATCTTAAAAAAAAGTACGATGATGGACAAACTGCAGCGTTAGATGGAGTAGATCTCGAAATCAGAAAGGGAGAGTTTGTTTCATTAATGGGGCCTTCCGGCTCCGGGAAAACAACCCTCCTTAACATGATAGGGGCTCTGGATAGTGCAGAAGAGGGAAGTATCATCGTGGCAGGTCATAACTTAATGGAAAAAAAAGATTTCAGTTCTTTTAGATCCAAAGAAATTGGTTTCATATTCCAGTTCCACAATCTGATACCCAACCTTACTGTCTCTGAAAACGTTCAGATTCCCATGCTTGAAACCGATATTCAGGATGAGGAAATGGCTAAAAGAGCAAATAAACTCCTGGAATCATTGAACCTTGGAAACAAGGTTGATCAGGTTCCCACCAAACTTTCAGGAGGGGAAAGGCAGCGAGTGGCAATTGCCCGGGCCCTGGTGAACCATCCGTCCATAATACTGGCCGATGAACCCACCGGATCCCTGGACTCCACAACAGGTGACATAATTCTGAACATACTGCGTGAAATCCATCAAAAAGAAAATGTAACCCTCCTGTTAGTAACACATGAGCCTTACGTGGCCGATATGGCTGATCGAAAGATAAGCCTAATGGATGGGAAGATAAAGGAAGAATGATATTATGAACAGACAAAACAGTATAGAATATAGATTGAAAAACATCTGACATTACACGATAACCTATTGGTTATAGGGAAGCCTCCAGACGCTTTTTTATCCACCTCCATGGAAAACCTCCAATATTTTTCTGGAGGCTTCACTCCTTTTATTATTTTTATCTTATGATTTTAGTAGATCTAAATTTAGTAAGAATAAAAAAACTATTTTGATAGTAAAATTATCTCAAAATTAGCCCCTTTTATCATGATTTACTGTGAGAGATTAGTTTATTTTCAATTTATCCTTACATATTCCTTAAGATACAAATATTAAAATATTAAAATAAATAGAAAAAAGATACATGTTAAAGATTCCAGATATTAATCTTGGATTGATAGCAGTTATTCTTGTTTTATTACTGGCATCCATCCCCATGGTGAGCGCTCATCAACCCCGTCTGAATACTGAAACTGCAGTGTCTACTCAAAACCCAATCATAGTAGATAATCCAGAGATATCCCAGGCATTTTATGGGGAGCTAAATGGGAAACCAGCATATTATCAAATAAATTCTGATAAACCATTCCAGTTGTATGTAAACCTGCTGGTACCCACCAGTCCAGGGCAGGGGGGCGAATTTGTATCTGCAGAGATCACTGACACCTCAGGAAACGTGGTGATATTTTTAAACGGCACTAACTCCAACTGGACACCATACTTTGAGGAGTTCGGAGGAGATTATTATCTTAAAGGACCAGAAGCAACCCTGGAAGTTCCGGCTGGTGTCTACAACATAAGAGTGTTCAACTCGCAGAACCAGGGTAAGTACTCCATTGCCATTGGAAAAAATGAAAGTTTCCCTGCCAATGAAGCCATCACTGCTCTTTTCACTTTACCCCTATTAAAGGAACAATTCTTCGGTAAACTTGTCACCACACTATTTTTCGAGATCCTGGGCATTATACTGGCACTGGGAAGTCTCATGACTCTTTTAACCCTCATGGTGAAGTCCAGAAAATCTGAAGAAATAACAAAAATCACTTTCAAAGTAGGAGGCGTAGTGGCACCAGTATTGTGGCTGGGAACTATCATAACCACCATGGTATGGTTATGGGTAATGTATAAAAACCCCATGAATATATTAGGACTTATAAACAGTTTTATACTGATAATAATCCTATTATTAACCTGGAGAGTTAGTTCTAAAACCATGAATACTGCTGAAGATAAATTACCACTTATCTCCACCATCAGCCTGGTAATTTTATGGTGGATGTTCGTGTTTTTAGTTATAAATGTAATTTAAGGGGTGATCATATGGATGAATTTGAAAAGTTAATCGAAGAACTCAATCAGTTAAATGAAGAAGAAGGTTTGAAGAAGATTAAAGAATTAGAGAAGGACTGTGTCTGTCCAGTATGTCCCAGCTATAATGAGTGTGCCAACAGAAAGCATGAGAATATGTTCTGCATAACCGGGAAAAGTGATGGTTGCATCAGCATGGAACTGGGCTGCCTGTGCCCTACTTGTGCCCTGGCCCAAAAATATCAGATTGGAGTGATGTACAATTTCTACTGTCACCGTGGCTCTGAAACTGAACAAAGAGGATAATAAAGCTGATTTTGGGTGTTAAGCTTATTCTTCGAGACCTGCATCCCTATTATTTATTTAAGTGGCTATTATAGTAGGGATCTTAATGATACTCAACTTTTTTATATTGATATCCACTAAGTGACACTATGAACCTGGAATCTATTCTCGTAATTTTTGCAGCCAGTGCAGCTGAACTATGGGTGGCCATCCCCCTGGGCTTGGTTATGAAAATTAACCCCATAATAATAGCCACGGTATCTGCCGCTGGTGCGATATTCGCTGCAGTTTGCGTTACCCTTCTGGGGGATAATTTAAGGACCCGTTTATTAAAATGGAAATACGACGATGAAAAAGCATTAAAAAAAACCCGTTTGTATAATGTATGGAACAAATATGGAGTTATTGGCCTGGGTTTATTATCACCACTGATTTTCGGGGCCCCTTTGGGTGCTGCGGTGGGAATTGCACTTGGTGCCCGAAAAAATGGCCTCCTGCTATGGATGAGTATAGGAATTATCATTTGGAGCATAGGTTTGACTGTTGCCGGATCAATGGGATTATTAGCCCTTGAAACCCTGGCAAAATAACATTCAAACAATCTATGGTCATTAAACTCATAATTAATTAGTTCACGAAAACTGTCTTTCACAAACTTTTAATAGATGATTGGACGAAACATTTAATAGTATATTAGGCTAACTTTACACTCAGAAGAAGTTAATTAAGCTTATGAACCATGAAATGAGGGTATTGATTTTATCATAACATCAACCATCACTATTACGGTGATATTGGTGTTTTTTAGAAGGTGTTAAATTGGAAAAGATAAGGGTAGCGATTATTGGTATAGGCAATTGTGCCAGTTCATTGATCCAGGGTATCTATTACTACGCGGATAAAAAGCCAGAAGAAGCAATAGGCTTGATGCACTGGGAAATTGGAGGATACAAACCATCAGATATAGAAGTGGTGGCTGCATTTGATATTGATGCTCGTAAGGTTGGAATGGATGTAAACGAAGCCATTTATGCTCCACCTAACTGCACTACTGTTTTCTGTCATGATATTAAACATAGTGGCGTGAAAGTAGAAATGGGATGTATTTTAGATGGTGTGGCTCCACACATGGTAGAATATCCTGAAAATCACACCTTTGTGGTTTCGGAAGAGTCTGAAAAAAATAAAGAAGACATTGTCAAGAGACTTCAGGATACTGGAGCTGAAATTCTGCTGAATTATCTACCAGTGGGATCTGAGAAAGCTGCCCGTTTCTATGCAGAATGTGCCCTGGAAGCAGGCTGTGCATTCATAAACTGCATGCCAGTATTCATAGTCAGCGACCCATCATGGTCAACTCGTTTTGAAGAAAAAGGAATCCCCATGGTTGGAGATGATATTAAAGCCCAGATCGGGGCAACTATCACTCACAGAACCCTGGCCAACCTCTTCCGTGAAAGGGGTGTGGAACTGGAGCGAACCTATCAGCTTAACACCGGTGGAAACACTGACTTTTTGAATATGCTAAACCGTGACCGGCTAGATTCTAAAAAGGAATCAAAAACCGAAGCAGTGCAGTCTGTCTTGGGAGAGAGGATGGATCCAGAGAACATTCATATAGGCCCATCAGATTACGTGCCCTGGCAAAAGGATAACAAACTCTGCTTCCTTAGAATGGAGGGTAAAACCTTTGGAGATGTTCCCATGAACATCGAACTCCGCCTCAGTGTGGAAGACTCACCCAACTCGGCGGGATGCGTGATTGATGCTGTAAGGTGCTGTAAACTTGCCCTGGAAAGGAAAATTGGTGGCCAACTTACATCCATCAGTGCCTACACCATGAAACACCCCCCTGAACAGTTCACTGATGATGTGGCTGTGGAAATGGTGGATGAGTTTATTGAAGGTAAACGGGAAAGGTAATTTTCCCGAACATTTATTGTTTAAAAAAAAACTATTTGGAACATTTTCACTTTTTTTTAAAGATTTAATATCCCTAGATCAATGATTCTTCTTTTGGGATTCTTAAGAACCTTGATATTATTAAGAACCATTGATACCATATCAACAGCATTTTCATATTTACCCACTATTCTTTTTACCCCACTAATTCTTCAAGAATACACGATTTTCACCAATAGTTTTATCCCTGACCGTTGCTTCACTCTCCAATTGAGGTACTTGGGTGTAATTACCCCTCTGGAGATCTTTTCTTACTTTTTCCAGTATTACACTTCTTGGGAGTTTGTTCTTACTGGCGTTTATTTCCTTACAGAAGTAGTAGGTGAATGCACCGTGCCATCCTCTACCAATACTGGCATCAGCACTGGTTTGATCCGCACGGCATGCTGCCCATAGTATATGTTGGGTTATTCCCTGTTCTAAGAGGGCTTTTTTAAGTCCTCTTTGTCTTTTTCCATCAACTTCCTGGAATGCTTCCATTGATGGTGGTGGTAAGTATCGTGGTCTGCGGTCTAACAGAAGGTCAATTGCTTTAAGCCCGGTTCCACTGTGACATGTGTCCAGATAAACTTCCAGAAGTACGTTTTCAGGAAGTTGTATGAAAAGATCTCGAAATTCATCATCGGTGATTATGTACCTGGGATCCCACACATTGCCCTTCTGAGCTAGATCATGGGGACAGAATGCTTCATCAGCCAGATCCGGCTCATCACCACTTAAATCAGGCACTTGAGTGCCGTGACTGGACATGCTAAATACCAGGTAACTGTATTTACCAGATTTCGCCCCTTCAACCATTTCTTCAAGGTTTTTCATTATGTTAGTCTTGGTGGCCTTGGAGTCTGTAAGTTTAATTATATCTTGAGCTTGGAATCCCAGTAGTGCCTTTAATAATTTTTCCATGTCATCCGCATCATTTACACAACCCTGCAGTGTAGCTGAAGGTAAATTTTTGAATTTATTTATTCCCACACACAATGCTTTTCTACCAGCCATAATATCCCCCTCATATGATTTTTTTATCTAAATTTAGCTTTGACCCTTCAATTATAAGATATGGAAGAGTGAATGGTTGTTATAAATAAAGAATTGTTAAAATACTGAATTTCAACTATTTTGGTAATCCCACCTCTCTGAATGCCTTTCTAACTTTCTGAGTGGCTCCCTGTGGAACAACATCCTCTTTAACCAGGTCTCTGGTGGTTTCCACGATGATCTTCACTGCATCGTTGAAGTTGGGCATTGGGCCACAACTTCTGGAGGGCCCTGTACCAGATTAAAGCAGCTTTACCAGTTCCGATTTCCAAAGATGCCAGATAAAAGGCCTTATTTGGTATTCCACTGTTTATGTGAACTCCGAAATTGTCTGCCGACCCCTGGTAGTAATTATCCATATGGGCTGGCTGCTGATCCTTTCCCAGTAAACTGTTATCATATGCAGTTCCGGGTTCGCTCATGGAGCGTATGGACTCCCCATAGAGCTCAGGTCCCATTATTTCATTACCTATTAACCAGTCCGCATCATGGGCATTTTGATTGGCAGCATGTTGGGTGATGGCGCTGCCAAATACATCAGAGAAATGTTCATGCAGTGCCCCTGATTGTCCACTGTATTTAAAGTTAGCAGAAAACTGAGTTATCCCATGGGCCAGTTCATGGGCAATTACATCCAGTGACCTGGAAAAATTAGAAAATATCTTACCATCACCATCACCCAGGATGATTTCATCCCCATCCCAGAAAGCATTCTGGTATTTTTCACCAAAATGTACATTAATCACCATATCCATGCCCAGGTTGTCAATGGAATTACGGCCCATCACATCCCGAAAATAATTAAAAACTTGCCCTACATAGTTATAGGCGTTGTTAACTGTTTCGTCAGTTGATGGAGATCCCCCTTCTTCTCTAACTAATTCAACTCGGGCTTCGTAGGTATTTTTAGAATCAAAAACTTTTCGGCTGGCTTTACCCTCTTTTGCTGTTCCCAGAAATGTTCCCATATCTACCATTCGCTTTGACCTATTTCGCCTAATTAAACGACTTTGTTGAATGGTTACACGGGCTTCTTCTATTCCTTCCCTGGCCAGCCCTCCCATCATATAGGGCGGGATAAAACCATAATACCGATTGGATGGACTAATTTCAAACTGATTATTCAATTTATGAACCATCCCCATCACCCCCATATTATACGTAAATTCTCCAATTTTTTAAATTATTTCACATGTTTAGCCGAAAATATAACCCCAATTATATTTCATATGAACTGGCTTAAAACGCAGCTTTTTGAACTTAATATCAAAAAATAACCATTTACTCCCCCTTCTTAGATATTTGAATTCATAATCACCCCCCCCTAATCATGAGAGCTTATATTCCCAGAACCGAATTCTGTTTGAGTGCACAAATTTGAGACACTTTTAGTAATACTATATGGTATGGTTACTTTCATTTTTTGCATAATATTGCCATCATAAAGCAATATTATAATATTTTAATTGATAATTTACGGTAAATGATCTTTATTATCAATTTATAGAAGTATGTATTCATTTTTTATTGTATTTAAAGATTTCAGTTACTATTTTATATATTATTTTCATACTTATACATAATATAATTATTTTTGGCAGTTACATATATTATTCAATCAAAAATGAAATTTTAGGATAAGAATTTTATTTTAAAAATATTTTATGAAACTAAAGATTAAACCCCATGATCATACCTTTTTAAAATATTATCATTCTTCCAGACACCGGTGGTAAAATCTTAAGGTAAGGATATAAGGAAGTTTGCACTATCTATATAAGGAAATTAAGATTATGTTAATGACAAGTTTATCCAATATTTGAGGGTCACTATGACTAAAATTAGGCTAATTGAAACCGCTTTTAGAGATGCACACCAGTCACTCCTGGCTACAAGAATGAGAACCAGGGATATGCTCCCCATTGCCGAGGAAATGGATAAAGTGGGATTTTTCTCTCTGGAATGTTGGGGAGGAGCCACCTTCGACACCTGCATCCGCTACCTGAATGAGGATCCCTGGGAAAGATTAAGGGATATTAAAGAGCTGGTAAAGAAAACTCCACTTCAGATGCTCCTCCGTGGGCAGAATTTGGTGGGTTACAAGCATTATCCTGATGATGTGGTAAGAGAATTCGTTGAAAAATCCTATGAAAATGGTGTTGATGTTTTTCGTATATTTGATGCCCTGAACGATATCCGTAACATGGAAATGTCCATTAAAGTTGCCAAGGAACAGGGAGCCCATGTGCAGGCAACAATCAGTTACACCACCAGCCCTTATCACACCATAGAAAAGTACGTGGAACTTGCCAAGGAACTAGAAGCTCTGGAATGCGATTCCCTTGCCATAAAGGATATGGCCGGATTGATATCACCACATGACACTTACGAACTGGTTAAAACCCTTAAAGAAGAAACTGACCTTTTGATTAACCTACACTGCCATTGCACCAGCGGTATGACCCCAATGAGCTATTATGCGGCATGTCAGGCAGGTGTTGACCTATTAGATACAGCCATATCCCCCTTAGCATGGGGTGCTTCCCAACCACCAACTGAAAGTGTGGTTGCTGCCTTGAAAGAAACTCCTTACGACACTGAATTGGATTTGAAGCTTTTAAATCAGATTAAAAAGTATTTTGAAGAAATAAGGGAAAAATACAGCGGCATTATAGATCCAATCACCGAACGAGTGGATACCGATGTACTTCTCTATCAGATCCCTGGAGGAATGCTCTCCAACTTCGTATCACAGCTTAAAGAACAGAATGCACTGGATCGTTACGAGGATGTTTTAAAAGAGGTTCCACGGGTGCGGAAAGACCTTGGTTACCCCCCACTGGTTACTCCCACCAGCCAGATTGTAGGTATCCAGGCAGTTATGAATGTTCTCGGTGGAGAAAGGTACAAGAATGTCTCCAAAGAAGTTAAAGAATACATTAAAGGATTCTATGGAAGACCACCAGCACCTATTGACCAGGAGATTGCTCATAAGATCATTGGCGATGAAGAGCTCATAACCTGCCGCCCTGCCGATCTTCTAGAGCCTGAACTTGAAAAATCCAGGGCAGAAGGAGAAGAGATGGGAATCATCAAAAAAGAAGAAGATGTGCTAACCTTTACACTTTACCCTGCTGTAGCTCCAAAATTCCTGAGAGGAGAAACAGAAGAAGAACCATTAGTTCCACCAAAATCAGATAATTGTTCTAGTACCCCATCGTCAATGCCCACCGAGTACCAAGTGGATGTGGATGGTGAGAGTTTCCAGGTTAAGGTGATTCCAACAGGATATCTGGAAATTGAACCCTCCGAAGGTGTTAAACCATCAGGACCTGTGGAAGGTGGAGTAACCTCTTCCATGCAGGGAATGATCCTGAAGTTAAAGGTTAAAGAAGGGGATAAAGTTATAGAAGGAGATGTTGTTGCAGTTTTGGAGGCCATGAAGATGGAGAATGATATTCACTCCCCTGAATCCGGGATAGTTCAAGAGATCTTCGTGGATGAAGGAGATACTGTAGGTGCAGGGGATACTTTGATGGTTATAAAATAAAAATACCATCATTCATTTATTTTATGTGAATGAACTATTGGGTTCCAATTTAGAATAATGCTCTGATTTTTAATTTAATTTTATCTAAAAATATAATTTATCAGGGGAGTATCTCTTCAACCTCTTCTGCCCTTGCTTCCATCTCAAAAAGTATAAGACCTATTTGGGCTTCAATCTCAGTTAAAGCGGTTAAAATAGCTTTTGATCCTGCAGGTATCAATACTATATTCCCTTTTTCTGTTTTAAGTGAAATTTGACTGACAGATCCTGTTTTCATTTGTGTTGAAGCAGCTTCTGCAGCTCCCATTATAGTAGAGCAGAGTGCTGAAAATATGCGGGCATCAACATCAGGAGGGGTTCGGGAACTGATGAGGAGGCCTTCCTTTGAAACAATGGCACAGGCTTTTATTTGACCGACCTGTAAAAATGATGATAAAACGTTATCTAATCTCTCTTTTTTGGTTTCCACCATACATTTACCCCTCAAGTATGTGTAATTAATAGTTCATTATCTTTTATTATATGATTCTTTTTCCCATTTCTAATACTAGTCTTTTATTTCTACATTAAAGTGACAGAAAGAATAACCACTGGCCCAACACCGTATTTTCTCAGCAAAAACCTCTTTAGGAGTTAATTCTCTTAATATGCCAATGATCATGCCCGTTTCAAAATAACATACAGGTTCTCCAATATTAGGCAATCCAGAACACTTTATACATTCATAAACCCTTAAATCAAGCTTTTTTCCATCTTCTATTTCTTTTCATTGAAACTATCAAGAATACCGATTTTATAGAACATAATATGGTATATCCTGCTTAAGTTTTTTGCCCAAATTCATTGATTTTGATCCTTCCTGGGACTATTTAATAATCCAATTTTTGATTCTGACACAAACCAATAGTGTGGTAGATTTTATTTATTAAAAAAAGCCAATTCATTAGTAAGGGAGATATCCATGAGTTCAAAAAATAAGTATTCAAGGAAAATATCAGCAAAAGAAGCAAAGAAAAATTTTATATTTATTTTAAAGAATAATTTATCATTTTTCCCCCCATTGGGAGAAGTTTTTGTACTTAAAGGAGATGATTCCTCCTGCGAAGTCAAGGTAGAATCATTCCCTGCACCTGCAGGGGACCAGATCTACCCCATGAACATTACTTTATCAAATGGGAAGGACTAAAAACTGGTGATAAACTGGAAATTGAGAAAACCACTTCTAAAAATTATGAATACCATTTAAAAATAGTCAAATCGATAGATGATATCCCTAAATAAATTTATGAAATCAAAAATCATCATCATTTATTCAAAGCCCATGTCATTCCAAATATTTTGTCCTATCTACAACACCAGCTAATTCAAAGGCCCTTTTACGTCTCATACAAGATTCACAGACACCACAATGCCATTTGTCACCCATGTAACATGAATAACTGATATCGAGTGGTGCACCTATATCATCACCCAGTTTTACAATTTCTTTTTTATCCATCTGGATCAAAGGGGCGTCTATCTGAATATCCTCCAGTGAACCAATTTTCAGAAGGTTATTAAAAGCATCCAAGAATTCCTTGGAATTATCAGGGAATGTGGCAGCTTCTTCAAAATCCCAGCCCACAATTATCTTCTCTGCTTTTTCTGCCTCTGCAAATGATAGTGCAATGGATGAAAAAACAACATTCCTTCCTGGGACCCATACCTTTCGGGCGGTTTCATCACAAATCTCTTTATCATCCAGTTCATCCATTTCAAGTTTGGGAACCTCTTCAGAACTGGTCAAAGCTGATCCTCCTAGTTGAGCCAACCATGGAAGTTCGATAACTGTGTGTTCCATCCCTAATTTTTCACATATGGCCTTTGATGATTTTATTTCCATCCCTGCACTTTTTTGACCATAATCAAAGGTTATTGCATGTGTATTGTAATCTTTAGCGAGTATTGAAGTGGCTACAGTAGAGTCCAAACCTCCGGAGAGGACGGATATGGCTTTTTTTGATTTTTCCATGTGATTCTCCTTAATTAATCTTTTTAGTTGTTGAATCAATAGTTTATAAATTAAACTTATTCTAAGTTTACTATTTATGTGAATGATATGTGCACGATAATTATTTTATTTAAGCTGGATTTCTCTTTTAATTTAAATTATTCAATTTGTCATGAGATTCATCAAAACGCTGGTAAGGTGAAAGATAGTACAAATTCTTTGATTCTTTTATATTTCCATCTTTATCCATCAGGAAGTAGGCTATTATAGCACCACCACTGTGGGCTATTTCATTTGCCCAAAATCTCCTTTTTGTCTGGTTATTTCCCCCTGCCTTTACCACCTTCAGGTAAAGGATATCTGTGCCTGGAGATTTTAGTTCTAAATTTAAAATTTCACCCTTTATCAATTTTTCCAGCCTGTTGGTGCCTGTTTTTTCATCTATATCTACTAAAGCACTTCTTATTTTTTTATAACGGTCATTTAACTCATTTAACTCATAAACATCTTCCTTGTTGCATTCTTCATTATCTTTACAATCCTCTAGTTTTTTAAGGGCTTTATCTCTGCATTTATCTAACTGTGATATTTCAGTTAAAAACTTATAAGGAATAGTTGTCCTGAAAGGAGGGTATATTGGTGTTATTTCATCCTTCAGGGTTCTAACTAGTTCAGCAATCAATGCATCTTCAACTACTTCAACATTTATTCCTTTAATTTCCACATCGGTCCTAAACAAAGAAGCGAAATCTACAATTGAACTTAAAACCGTTGACGCCCCGGTTAATGAAGCAGTGGCAAAAAGACCCCTGACATCTCTACTTTTCACATTTTTCATTTTAGTGCTAAGAACAGCTTCATATTCATTTTTTAATAGTTCTAACTGATTTTGGAATATTTTATATGAGAAATAGTTGTTAAGATCGTTACGATCACAGATAACCACTGCCTTCGTCTCTGGATGTTTCTTTTTTATTTTTTCGCTTATGTACAATACAATTTCAGAGACAGCCTGGTAAGCCAGTATATGACATTCGATGTTAACAGTACCATCAGCAGTTATTGTCCCCTCAGGACCTTTCACATTAAAATCAGGTAATTTCGCTTCTAAAGTGGCTTTCTGAGCTTCAGCTATTGCTTGCTCCTGTTCTGCCTGTGCTTTCGCTTTTTCCATCTCCGAAGGATTTAAAGCACTTTCAGTATCAGCTATCTTCTTTTTAGCTTCAATAATTTTTTGTTCCAGTTGAAGTTTCTCATATTCACTTTCTAAATCTTGTATGTCTGACAAAATCATTCCCCCCTTAAGAACCATTAAAAGTTAAATAGGCTGGTTCAACCATTTTTCATATGAAAATATTTTTATGTAATATACGATCCACAAATTATTTGAATTTTTCCATATTGATTCCAAATAGGAGACCGAGTAAAAATAGATAAAAAAATTATTTCATGTAAAAATAATTCAGCATTTTAAAAACTTATTTTTTGATTTATAAACCTTATAACATCTTTTAGGGGCATTTTTAGTTCATTTGAAACCTTCCTAGCATCTTCATACTCAACTGTGACATTGACTACCTCTTCACCAATTTTAGCAACCTTCATCCTCACAGTCTTTGGTTGTCCATCAAAATCAACCTCAACTGGAATTATCTCGCGGCTTACAATGTTCCTGTGGACATAGGGAATTGTTCTGACACCAAGAGTACCTGTTTCCCGGATTATAGTCTCTGCAAGAATATCATTCATACTGGATTTACTGATCACTCTTAAAAGATGAGCTGGTCTGTTTTTTTTAGCAATAGTGGGAATTATGGTTACGTCAAGGGCACCTTCTTCCATGAGTCTGTCCACTGTGTGTCCTAACACTTCCCCGGTAACATCATCCAGATTAGTCTCTAAAATCGATATGTTATCAGTGGGAATGGGAGAAGTACCAGAAACTATCCTTAGAACGTTCGGATATTCCAGATCAAGCTTTCCCGCACCATATGCAACCTTTTTGTTGGTTATTAATGGGTAAAATTCTGAGAATTCATCCACCATATTCACCAGTAACGCTGCCCCTGTGGGAGTGGTAAGTTCATGATTTACAGGCCCTCCCTTTACTGGGACATTTTTAAGTATTTCAAGGGTTGCCGGTGCAGGGACACTGAGATTTCCATGAGCACTCTTTACCCTGCCCCCTCCAAGGGATGGCGGAAGTCCATAAACTTTCTCGTCAGTTAACCCCAATTCATGGAAGGCATAGGAAGCTCCCATTATATCTGCCACAGCATCAGCCGCCCCTACCTCATGGAAATGTATTTTATCAATATTAACTCCATGAACATGCGACTCTGCTATTGCCAGTGTTTTGAAAACCTTTTTAGCAAAGTTTAATATGGTAGGGGTGATTTTTTCATGTTTAATTCCTTCTAAGGTTTCCAGTAAACTGGGGTACGCTATGGCCTGGTGGTCAGAACATTTAACATTGATGAAGGTCGCAAAAATTCCGGATTTATCAACATCCCCTATGTTAATAGTTATCTGTCCAAAATAGGAACCATAATGCTCCATGATTTCTTTAACTGTTTTTTTATTTGCCCCTAAACTTACCAGGGCACCGATAACCATGTTTCCAGATATTCCTGCCTGTTGTGGATCTATAATTAGTACCATGACTTTAATCCTCCTTAAATAAATTAATAATTATTTGAATAATGTTAAAAGTATTATTCCCCCTTAATCGGGGTTATTCTTACCCCGACTCACACTTCAATTTCATCCACTTATATCTTTTATAATCCTTTTGTTATCATTATTTTATGTTTTCTGGGAAATTTTATATAATTGATTGAGGAGTATAATTAAATTGACTCAAAAACGAGTTTGACTCACAACTATGAGGTGAAATAAATGAAAAGAAAAAGGACTATTTTAGATAAGAAAGGATTTGTGGAGAAGATGATGGAAGATACTGCCAAAGCTATTGACAGTATCAGCAAAGACATTGGAAAATCCGTTGTTGACTACACCTTCGTCCCTGGAAAAGATATTCTGGAAACAGACGATAGTGTAATTGTTCACGTCGACTTGCCTGGTATAAAAAAGGAAGACATCGATCTGGATGTCACCGAAACCAGAGTTCGTATCAAGGCTGATTTTGACATAACACAGGAAATCAATCGCGGAAGCCACATGACCCTTCACGACCGGAAATCAGGAGTTATCCGGAGAACTGTAAGACTTCCTAAAAAGGTCATTCCCCAGGAAGCAGATGCTGAATTCGAAAACGGTGTTTTGAAGATTGAAATTCCAAAACAGGAAAAAACTGAGAGTTTCAAGGTTGAAATTAAATAAATAGGCATATAATATATGCCTATTTTCTTTTTTAATCATCCCCTATTTTTTAAAATCTTTTTAAATTCATAGACTTGAATTTTTAATTTTAAATATAACTGGCAGTACTGTTTATAACCTCAAATAGTAGTTTTTTTCCGAAATAATCTCAATAAATTCATTAAAAAAATGAATATCTTACGATAATTGGATCTAGATTTAAAAAAATTGGTGATCTCGGCTTAAAGAGTATCTGATCTGGATTAAAATAGTGAGATCAAAAAAAAGTTTAATCTTAAATTAAGTCTGTTTTCTACTTCAACTTTCTAACACTACAGTCATTTACGGGGCAGATCTACCATATGGAATGTGTAATAGCGGCTGAATCCACATTCACGGCAGCGAATTTTAATGTCGAACTCGTCCACCTCTATGTCATGAATAGTGGCATCTCCACAGTTATAACAGTTAGCCCCCTTTTCAAGTTTCCATTTTTTAACTGCCATCAGCTTCCCTCCTTTTCCACACCTTTTATGAGGTAGTAACGAGCTGCACCACAATTAGTACACCATATTTTAGCCTTGTTCATGTCAATTCTTATCCTTTGAACTGAATTTTCACCACAATAGAAACAGGGAACTTCCTTCTCAAGTAACCATGTTTCAGCCCTTTCTTTTTCATTGCCCTGCTTACTGACTATGATTCTGCGGATAGGAACCTCTAAAATGGTATATTTTTCGCCTTCCAATGCCTGCATTACTGATTCTACTATATTATCAGTTTTTTCCTCATCCACCACACTGCAGACCAGCACTGCATCGGTGGCGTAGTCCTTGATAAGTCCAATAGCAGATTTAGGGTCTTCTTTAATGGAGAACCCTTTCCAGTCCTGAGGTGACATGCCTTTATATTCCAGGATATAAAATCCGGTAATTCCTGCATCAGTAAGGGCATTCATAGCTTTTCCAAGGTTTTCAACCTCTACAAAGACTCTAAGATGAACTTTCAATATAACACCCCCATATATTGATAACAACCGTTTCAAACGGCTATTATGAATATTAAATCCTATTTAGGACTTAACATTCCCTATTTCAATTCAATTTGATAACTTTATTAATTATTATATATCCACAATTATCTAAATAATATTCGTTTTTTGAGATTCCCAAAATAAGATACTCATTAATAGATATTTTATTTTATCAGAATGATTAGATCTTAAGACAATCCAACAGGAAGCATACGCAGTTACAACTAAAATTAACTCAATATTTAGAATAAACTATTTTAGATAGTGTATGCCTCTTAATATTATAGATTACAGGTGTTTTAATGAAAGATAATGATGTATCTGGCTCGATTTACGACTTCATGAGGGAAGCAGGGATTGAAGTACCACAACTGGTGGAAGCAGGATTGGAACTCCTGGCAGGTGTGGAAAAAACTGAAAAACTTGAAATAGCGTTGGAAAAACAAATCAAGAAGTCACTAGAAGATATTAATGTTATAGTGTTGATTATAGCTGGTATCAGGGTTGAGGAAGATCTTATTAATCATCGGATTAAGGGTGTGGATGTGGATGATGATCCAGCCTACCTTTACTCTGATGAGGTTCTGGGGATGGCTATTGCCAACCAGATCGCTGGTACTAAGGCTATTTTCAACTTTAAAAGGTACGATGAAGCAAAACCTGGGATCATTGGGACATTGGGCCCTATGCTGGATGATGTTTTCGCCGGCCTAATTGCAGGCTGCATGTCCAAAATTTTTGAGGAATGAAAAATGTCCCGGAAAAGTCTCCAGAGGAAGGTTCCCATTTCTGATGTGGGGAAAAATGATGATGAATCCCATGTTAGCTGGCATGGTTTTCTGGGCCTAATATCATTCTCAACTATACTACCCCTAAATATTCACAGCACCATCCCAGAAATGGCAAGGTTTACTTTCTTGTGGCCAATAATTGGGGCTTTCATTGGAATTATTGCAGGTGGCTTTGGCTGGCTGCTGGTGTATCCACTACATCTATCCCCACTGGTATCAGCAGCACTGATTTACAGTTTGGCCATCAGTTTCACTGGTTTCCATCACCTGGATGGTCTGGTTGACTGCGGGGATGGTATTATGGCCCACGGAGATCCCAAGCGGAAGATAGAGATAATGCGGGATAAAAGAATAGGCACTGGTGGCCTGGCCTTGCTTTTAATTGTTTCTCTAGTGACCGTCACATCCATTGCATCCTTAACTGCAGTTTACATTTTACCTGCCATTTTTGTGTCGGAAGTAGCTGCAAAACTCAGCCTGATAACCTGTGCTACATTTTCAGAACCATTGAACGATGGTACTGGTCAGTACTTCATCAATAACATGGACTGGAAACTCCTCACTGGATCAGTCGCTCTGACCGTCATTTTAGGATTTTTAGGTTTCAATTTCATGGGAATTGCTGGTAATTACACTGGAGTCATTGGCATTCTTGGGGGTCTTGTTTCAGGATTGTTAATGGCCCTTATCACCAGGAAGAACTTCAAACAGGCTAATGGAGATATTCTGGGTGCATCTAATGAGATGGGTAGGATGTTATCCCTTTTATTCATGGTCATATTTATTTCAGGGAGTGTTTAAATGGAAGTTAAAGTTTTACGATTGGATCATCGCTGGCAACGTGATGCACGGATCACCACACATGTTTGCCTCACTGCCAGGGCACTGGGAGCATCAGGCGTGTTTTTAAGTGGGGATCATGATAAAAAGCTCATGGAAAATGTTCGGGATGTGGTGAAGCGCTGGGGAGGTGATTTCCAGGTGGAATACCGTAAAGGTTGGGAGAATCTCATGGATGAATGGAAAAATAAAGGAGGAGAGGTAATTCATCTAACCATGTATGGTGAGCCTGTTCAGGATGCTACCCCCAAAATCAGAAGCTCATCCACAGATAAACTGGTGGTGGTGGGTGGCTCCCGGGTCCCCAGTAAAGTGTATCAGGAGGCAGACTGGAATGTTTCAGTGACCACCCAACCCCACTCTGAGGTTTCATCACTGGCCATATTCCTCCACATGCTACATGAGGGGAAAGAGCTAGACTTGGAGTTTGAAGATGGGGATATGAAAGTTATACCCTCAGCTAAGGGTAAAAACGTTCGGATAAAACATAATAGAGATGATAATAATAAAAAAGAAGATGAAATAAAAAAGGATTATAATTGACAACAAGAACTGATTAAGGATGAGGATTAAAGTTTGTAGTCTTATTGATGATTAGATCTACAACTATTATTAATTTTGAACCACTTTAATTCCCCTTAAATCATTTTAATTCTGATTATTTTATCATCACCACTCTGTGGAACTCCCCTTCCATCACGATTGGAAGTGGTGATGTAGAGATATCCATTGTGCTCAACTACATCTCTTATTCTCCCCAGCTCCGTGAAAGTTGATTTTTCCCCCATAATAGTTTTACCATCACTAGATAGGGTGATTTTCCTAAGTTGAGTGCCTCTAAGACTTGCAACATAAAGAGCACCCTGGTAGTAGGCTATTCCAGAAGGGGCGAGAGTGAGTTCTGTGTATGCCCTCAGAGGCTTTATGTAACCTGTTACGGTGTTGTTACCCTCATAAAGTGGCCATCCATAGTTTCCACCCATGGTAATAATGTTGATCTCATCATTTTGACTTTGCCCGTGTTCAGAGGCGTACATTATCCCTGTGGGACCCCAGGTTATCCCCTGAGGGTTTCGGTGGCCGTAACTGTAAACATAGTTCCCGAATGGGTTGTCCTCAGGTACTGTGCCATCGGTGTTGAGACGTAGTATTTTGCCGGCCAGTGAAGTAGTATCCTGGGCCAGGCTGGGATTGGCAGAGTCACCAGTAGTTGCATAGAGCTTGCCATCTGGTCCGAACTTCAATCTGCCCCCATCATGGATGGCTGCTGCCGGGATCTTATCCAGTATAACTGTTTCATTGATTATCTGGTCTCCTTCCAGATTGAAACGGGATATTTGGTTGAAATCACCCAGGGAATAATAGACGTAGATGTAATGGTTCGAGGTGAAGTTAGGGTCCACTGCTATTCCCAGAAAACCGGATTCACTATTCTGAGTTACATTTACCTGTCCGACTGTTTTGACCGCTTTTCCTTCCAGAATGCTCACCTTTCCTCCGCGCTGGGTAAAGATCAGACGATCATCAGGAAGGAAGTCAATGGCCCAGGGGACTTCCAGATTTTGGGCTAAAATTTCAGAACTGTAACCTGTTTCGTTAATGCTTTGGGGAACGATAAGAATAAAAACTGCGAGGATAACTATTAAAATTAGAGGAACTGCAGCTATTGCCAATAATTTTATTTTCATTTAAACTCACCATTTATTATTATATTTTTTAAGTAAGATGAATTTTTTGAAAATCCCATATTAATAATGTAGTCATACAAAGATCAACTAATAATAAATCACCAATAGTTAATTAATAACTGGACATTTCAGGTGTAATAATTATGATAAAATTAGTCGATCATTTACTGGTTCAGGAAAAACTCACCATGATTAGAAGGGAAGGAGTAGATGGCATTCACTTCCGCGGTGGAATAATCGAAATAGGGCGCTGGTTAGCCTATGAACTAACCAACACTCTTGAAAAAGAGGATGTGACCGTGCAAACCCCTTTGGGAATTGCAAAAGGAGTCAGAATAAGAGATAAGAATGATATTGTGGTGGTGAGTGTTTTAAGAGCAGCTATCCCCCTGGTTGAGGGGATTATGAGAGTTTTCAGAAATGCACAATATGGTGTGGTGGGTGCCTCCCGGAAGGATGAACCGCCCTTTCCAGTGGAGGTTGGCTATTTTAAACTTCCCCCTGTGGATGATAAAATATTAGTAATTGCTGATCCCATGCTGGCCACTGGAAATACCATGAATGCCATTTTGGACCGTGTTAAGGAGAAGGGAAATCCACGTCGGTTGGTGTTACTCAATGTGATAGCCTCCAAACAGGGCATAGAACGGGTGCAAACCGAACATCCTGATGTGGAGATATATACCTGTGCCGTGGATGAAGAACTGAACCCTGATGGTTATATCGTACCCGGACTGGGTGATGCAGGGGATAAGGCTTTTGGAAAGCCATACCCGTGAATATAATTTTTCATAACATCCTATGATTGGGAGAATAAGCAATATTTAATATAAAAAGTGGTTTGATTTGAATTAAAAAAGAGTAATTAATAATAATGGATGTTTAATTAAAAAATAACTGGATTTTCAATAAATAATAACAAAATTCCTTAATAAATAGACTTTCCATGAGCCACTGCCACAATTCCTGGAAAATCCAGGACATCTAAACTATGAAGGGCTTCCATACCTTCTTCAGGGAATGCCACCACATTTGATGATGTCATCTTACTGGTGAGGAGGGCTGCTGCTGGTGGGGTAACCACAAAGACAGATTTATATTTATTCAATGAATCTACTGTGTCTGGAGATAGTGCTCCCTTTCCAATATGCATTTTCACCCCTGCTCGAGACAGGGGAGCTATACTACTTTCTATTTCGGTTTTATTGCTACTAGTTGGTGCTATTCCTGCGGGACTTACCGCAGTGTGCATGATCACTGCCCCTTTAACATCCACCGGGCTGTCGCCTTCCTTTAATAGTTTTACTAGTTGGGGAAGAGCAGCATCACGGCCTGTGAGGATGGTGCCTGAAATCAGAATTCTGTCACCTATTTTAAGGTCTTGAATGGTTTGGTTTACTATTGGTGTTCTGATGATCTTCAAGTTGTTTACTCCTTGATCCCCTAATATTCATATTTCATATATTATGTATGGTTAGTATAATATTCCTGTGAAATTATTATTCCGGTGAAAATTATTAATATATGTGAACATCAGATTTTCAGTTGAATTATTTTGATCTTAAAAATAATATATTATAATGAGTACACATCGATGGTGAGAAACAAGAATTAATATTTCTAGGGTTAACACCAATTAAACGTATTTTAACGTTTTAAATTTAATAAAAAGAAATTTAAAGGATTTTTTTATGAAATTAAACATAACGTTTATATATGTTAAAAGGGTAGTATGAAATAACAACAAAAAATGCGTATGAATTTTTGCGTAAGTGGAGGGGGCATTTATAATAAATAAAAAAATATTTTTATCCTTGGTTATACTTTTGGGAGTTGCACTCTTTTTAAATGTTAGTGAGGTTTCAGCATCATCAACATCATTCACTACTGATGAAATATCAGCCGCCTCAACTACAGTTCAAAACCAGATTGAAACAACAAAAGCACTACCAAATAGTGTAACTATCGGGAATAAAAACCTGACCACTGCCCAATATCTTCACCTGGCCACACAGGCTACTCATCAGATAAATAACAATAATAACACCCCCATCGCACTACAAGACGATAAAGCACCCATCAACCAGGAAGAACAATTAAACACAGGTACCTTAAATCAAGCAGATTACGTGGATTTTGCTCAGCGTATTAATAGTTATATGAACGATAACCACCAAGCACCACCATATGGTCTTGTTGGTCAGGGTAAAATTAGTTATTCATCTCAAATTTATCTTTTCAGTCGTGTTTTAAGCATTTACAATAGTACAGGAAGTTTACCATCATTTATAACTGTTAAACCCTGGACCTCCTCAAACATACCCATATTATACACACCACCAGTTACTTTCACACCAGAACAAATCGTAAACTCCGCCGTGACACTACAAAACAGAATTGAATCCACCAAAACCATCCCTAACACTGTTACTGTAAATGGAATTACCATATACACTGCACAATTCCTGCACCTAGCCACACAAGCCACCAACCAACTAAAAAACAACAATAACAACCCTATTTTACTACAAAATGATGAAAAACCAGGATACACTGAAGAATCA
>NZ_JACRGA010000021.1 GCF_016217785.1 Methanobacterium sp. | reverse complement strand
GAAGAATCACTCAACACCGGCACCATGACCCAAACAGACTACCTCGACTTCGCAACACGAATCACCAACCACATGAACGACAACCACCAAGCACCACCCTACGGCTACATCGGACTAGGAAAAATCAGCTACCAATCACAAATATACCTCTACACCCGCATACTAACCATATACAACACCACCGGAACCCTACCAACCTACGTAACCGTCAAACCATTCACAACCTCAAACATACCCATACTATACATGCAGTCTGTTAGTTTTACCCCCACACAAATTGTTACTGCAGCTGTAACATTGAAAAATACCATTGAATCCACAAAATCCATCCCGAATACTGTCACTGTGAATGGGATAACCATTTACACCTCACAATTTTTACATATGGCCACAGTTGCTATTTTACAATTAAATGAGCGTAATAATAATCGAATTTCGTTACAAGCTGATGAACAGCCTGGATATAACAGTGAGGAGCTGGTTAGTGGTGTTCTGTTCAAGGAGGAATACTTGGACTTTGCCCAGCGTATTGCAGGCCACATGAATGAAAACCACCAAGCACCACCCTACGGCTACATCGGACTAGGAAAAATCAGCTACCAATCACAAGTCTACCTATTTGCCCGTATTTTATCATATCACAGTACTTCTGGAGATTTAGCAGATAACATCGTTGTGAAACCATGGAGCGCTAACAACATACCCCTTAATCAGGTTAATGTTCGTTTTACCATTAGCCAAATTGCTTTAACAGCTAACGGTGTTAAAAATAACGTTGAAATTTATAATGCGCTTCCAGAATATGCTTATGTTCAAGGTTTGCGGGTTAATATTGGTCAATTTTTGTATTTGACTGTGAAAGCAGTGGTGCAGATAAATAACCATAATACTGCTGCTATTGCACTTGAAAATTATAATGTACCGGAGTACAGTGAGGAACAGATTAGTTCTGGTACCCTGAGTATTTCGCAATATATTGACTTTGCCCAGCGGATTATTGAATACATGAGTGAGAACAATCAGGCACCACCCTACGGCTACATTGGACTGGGTAAAATAGGTTTCCAATCACAGGTCTATCTTTACAGTCGTGTTATGAATTCTTATCGGAATACTGGTGCACTGCCTTCTATATCAGATAGTGTGAAACCATGGTTATTTGTTATTTATAATATACCCGCTGGTTATGATCAGTATTGCAGACCTACACTTAACTGTCAGTCTGATAATCCCAGTATCATTGCTTTGGCTAATAACATTTCAAGTAGTGCTTATTCTTCCTATGCTAAAGCTGTGCGTATATTTAACTGGGTTAGAGAAAACATCGGTTATGAGTTTTATTATAACACTGGGAAAGGTGCTGTAGGTACCCTACAGTCTGGTGCTGGTAATTGTGTTGACACCACCCATATACTGGTTGCTCTCTGTCGTGCTGCAGGTATACCTGCGCGTTACGTGCATGGTAACTGTTGTTTCAACAGCGGAAACTGGTACGGGCATGTTTGGGCTATGATATATGTCAATGGCCAATGGTGCTGGGGAGATGCCACCAGTTACAGGAATGAATTGGGAACAATAAATAATTGGGATACTGGATCCTATAGTTTAAAAGGCACCTACACCAGTTTGCCTTTTTAAATGCATTTGCTTTTAAGGCATTTGCTTTTAATAATTTGGATTGTTTAATGAAAAGAAGTTTAATATTTAATGGAAAAGAGGGTTTTAAAATAAAAAAATATTGGTATTTTCTTAAATTAGTTTTTAAAAATGTATTATAGATTATTAATCATGTTAAAGATTTTTAGTGTGGAAGAATTTATTTTAAGGGTTTTTTAGGGAAGGGTCAGCAAGTTTTATATACAGTTAAAGGACATAATTTATGTATTAAAAATATAATCTTAATTTAGGAATTGTATAATCAAATTTAGTTTATAATTTAAGTTTTTGGTTAGGATGGAGGCGTTATAATTATTAATAAGGGCAATAAGAAAAAGTTCTTGTGTTTAATGTTATTTATTGGAGTTGTATTTTTTTTAAGTGTTAATACTGTTTCTGCTGTATCATCAACCAGTTTTACTCCTGATGAGATTGCTAATGCTTCGGTTGCTGTTCAGAATCAGATTGATACCAGCGAAAAACTACCGAATAATGTAACTATTGGAAATCAAACTGTTAACACTGCACAGTATCTTCATCTGGCTGCACAGGCTACCAGTCAGATACAGAACAATAATAATACTCCCATAAAATTACAAAATGATCAAGTTCCGGGATTCAGTGAAGAATCATTGAACACCGGTAGTATGAGTAAAGCAGACTACGTGGACTTCGCGCAACGCGTAAACGGCTACATGAACGACAACCACCAAGCACCACCCTACG
>NZ_JACRGA010000020.1 GCF_016217785.1 Methanobacterium sp. | reverse complement strand
TTTTCTTCTGGTGGCTACAAATATATTTCGATTTGGTAAGACTTCTGGTAAAATCACCTTAGCCGCCTTTAGCAATTTTTCTCCTAAACCTCTTGGTTGAGGGATTTGATTTACAGTTATGTCTCCTACTTTTATTTCTCGGCAATCTATACCAGTTAGTTCTTCTATCCCCTCTTGCACTGTTAAATCCATATCAGCCCATAGCTTTTGAAGTTCATGAACTATCCTATATGCAAGGGACACGACAAATACATGTCCTCTAGTTCTCTTTTCTTTACGCACAAAAATTGGTCGCGTCTCTAAAACCCCAGTCTTTATTGTGCGGAAGCCCTGCTCAACCAACGCTAAATCTTTATATCTCTCATGTACTGTATCTGCTGAGGCATCTTTTTTTCCAATATCTGTCTTAATTACATAGCAACCGTCTAATAGCGATATCTCTCCCTTCTTCTCTTCATCTATTTTAATTGATAGTATCCTATTCTTAGCCTCAACTGCTACAAACTTGGATAATTTGAGATTAGTAAGCTTTTTCTTTATATCCCTTAATGCAACCGACTCCTTTGCCTTTTGGTGATCAGCAAGATACTTGTTTTTGGCCTCTATGAGTCTTTTAATCTTGTCTGTTTTCTCATACCTTGTTTGTTCTATCTCTTCTACACGTATTGGATTTCTTCTTAAAATGTATCGAATACCATCGTTATCCACCTCACACACATCTTCACTGAAAAGATCAAGCTGAAAGATTTCATCATTTATCAGTTTCTTTATTTGAGGCTTTGTTATTGCTGTGATGTAATGAAAATGTTCTTCCTTGAGATATTTAATCTGAGCCCTCTTTATCATCCCTCTATCACCAACCATTGTTACTTCTTCTATCTCAAACCGATTGGCAATCTTCTTCACTTGGCTCAGAAAGGTCTTTGTGTCTTTAGTATTTCCTTTGAATACTTCTACTGATACCGGAACTCCTTCTCCATCTGTTAAAAGACCTATTACTATCTGTAACTTTCCTTTCTTGCCATCTCGAGGATATCCCCAATCTCCTAATTCGTTCTCTACTCCCTCCAGATAGCTACTTGTCACGTCATACAGATATAGTTTGGGTTTCTCTTGCCCCTTATATCGCATATCAAATATTCGCTTTTCTATCTTTGCTTGATTCTTGCAAAGCCAGTCAAGATTCTCATAAAGGTCATCTTCGTTAAAGCTTGTTAGATTGATAAGATCACATATCGCATGCCGGCCTGCCAGTCTAACCGCTGATAGCCTTGAACCTTGGTCAATCACCCTTGCCATTATC
>NZ_JACRGA010000019.1:87500-132529 GCF_016217785.1 Methanobacterium sp. | reverse complement strand
ATTGGTTCGGCGGCCATAGCGGAGGGGCCATACCTGGTCTCGTTTCGATCCCAGAAGTGAAGTCCTCCTGCGTTTTGTTGTTGTACTGTGGATGAGAGTCTATGGGAAGCTCATAGCGCTGCCGGCCATTTATGTTTATCTTTAAGCATTCATTTAGACATAGCGTAAGTTTATGTAGTGTCTTTTGCGTATTTAGAATTTGAATAATTGGATTTCCATTTTTTTTGGATTTTGAATTATTGAATCTTTTAGATTGTTCTATGTATGTGATTTTATGTTTACCCCATTCTATCCCCTCGTTTTGAGGGGATAACCCCCCCCTTTTAATTTGACCCCTCCCTTTTGTGGAGGGATCACCCCCCTCCCCTTCACCATTTGTGTGGAGGGGAACCCCCCCTCTTATTGTGTGAGGGTTTTTTTATTTGGATTCGTGTTTACCCCTTTATTTGTCCCTTCTCCATTTTTTTGTGGAGAAGGGATTTACCCCCCCTTTATGTTTAACCCCATTTGTCCCCTCTACTAATGTGGAGGGGACACCCCCCTCTTAATAGATTTCATTCTATTCGGGGGATTCACAAATCCTTAGAAAAACTAAGGATATTCAATAATAATTCACATTCACCACATTAACAATTGAATTTCAGTAAAAAATCTAAGAAAATACATGGAATAACTCAAATTACATAGACAACAGTTCCCTGATTTACTGTTACTTCCAGGTTGAAAAAAGTCATGAAGTAACCTAAATCAATTCAATACAATACCTATCAAAATCATACACTTTAATTCATCAATCAAGTGCCAATCGGCGCCAAAACCGACCTTAAGGTCAGGTCCAGTAGGGCCATTTATGCTAAACCAACTTCATAGGTTGATTTATTTGGCACGGCGACCACAGCGGAGGGGCCACACCTGGTCTCGTTTCGATCCCAGAAGTAAAGTCCTCCCACGTTTTGATGTTGTACTGTGGGCGAGAGCCTATGGGAAGCTCATACCGTCGCCGGCCATTATTATCACATAAAAATTAAATCAATCTCGCTTTTTATCTTAATTTCCTTTATCTTAATCACTTTTTAACATAATTCCATATCCAATCTAAAATAAAATTCTTCTTTCATTTTATAATTTAAAAGCCCCCCCCTCTCTTCATTTTATAAACCTAAAAGTCCTATTTTCATATTATACCCCTAAAATTATTTTATACTCATTTTTTAGACTTATTACTCCTATTTTTTGATATTTCAAGTTATATCATGATAGTCCTATCTTCATTTTATCAAAAAAGAGATTATCAAAAAAAGAGACTTAGATTTTATTTTATAATACGGAAAATTATTCTATAAATCTGAAAAAACCGTTATAATCCGGGATAATAACTGTTTCTCTCTATTGATGTACATGAGTGAATTACTTTATTAGATACAGTAAAAAAAAATTAAAAAGGTGGAAAAAGGATTCAACTAAATCCTTTTATTGTTTTTTCCGGGTTGCTACTAATCCGCCGAGCACACTGAGGACTGCTAAGGCCAATGGTACGATTGGTGCTCCTGTGGTTTGCATTCCCACAGTGCTGCTGGTTGTGGTTGCTGCGTTTACTGTTGGTTGTGTGTTTAGAGTGAGGGGGCTAATTCCCATACTGTTTATGTTGAAGGTGTCTGAGGTTATTGATGCACTGAATAGGTAATTTCCTGGTATGGTTGTCCATCCTGAGATGTACAGGTTGGGGTCGCCTACTGTAACGTTGGTCATGGTCCAGGTTATGGTATTTCCATTTACAGTCCAGTTTCCATCACCCTCAATTTTGGATATTACAAATCCTTCAGGTAGGGGTATGGTTATGGTTACGTTGTCTGCTGTGTCTGGTCCGTTGTTTCCCAGTTTGTATCTGAGGGTGAATGTTTCACCCACAGTGGGGTTGTTTTTGTCACTGGTTATCTGGATGTAAAGGTCTGCTTTAGGCACATATAACTTGCCAGTTGCATTAGTTCCCTGATAAAATGTTGATTCATTGAAAACTGCAGTTAAAGTGTGGTTTCCAGGTGATTGGCTGATAATGTAATTGAATAATGCTGTTCCTGTGCTGTCTGTGGTGTTCTCTCCAACTTTAGCACCGTCAATCCAGAATTCAACAGTCTCACCAACCAGGGTATTTCCCAGATAATCGGTTAAAACAGCTTTTAAAGTGACTGTGTCACCTTTATTTCCCCTGACATCATCCACAGTGATGTTTGATGGTGTGATGTTAGATGTTAAATATGCAGTGTAATTATCATACCCCTTATATGGATAAGAGCTCTGATTTACTGTTTCTGCATAGTTGGAAACTGTTCCGGTCTGGTTCACGACAACTTCAATGGCCAGCCATCTTGAACTACCGATCATAGTTGATAGGGCGCCTGCATTCCAGTCTGTACCGTTGAATGTGTATTCAGGGTCATTGAAAACCCACGCGGATTCTGTATTTGGATATGATCCCACAGTACGGTAAACATAATAGTTCCCGGTCCAGGTTAGGTCATCCAAAAGATCCAAGACACTTACTGAAGATGTACTATCTGGGCCTGTGTTATGCACCTTTACAATGGCGTAGATCTTGTCATTGTAGTAGGCAGTAGTTATAACACTACCCCAGGGAAGATCCCTGAACTCCTTGTTAATATCCACAAAAGACGCAGGGATAATGGTCACATGCATTGAAACGTTCTGGTTATCGGTACTGGCGTTGATCTGTTGAATGCCTGCACTACTTGCCGTGAACAATATAGTTGCAGTTCCATTAGATGTTTCCACAGTCAATGGTTCCACCAAACTACCAAGAATATTTCCAATTAAACTGAACGTAACTGGAACACCATCTGGAATATGACCAAGATTAGGGTCTAATGGACTGGAGGAACTACCATCAGAACTGTAGTTGTTGAAACTCACTGTGATTAAACTGGTCTGGGTGTTGTTGATAGTCTCTGGAGAGGCATTGATGGTCATAAAAAGCCATGGTGAGTAATCCACTTGTCCAAATATCTGGCTGGATGGATCATTATTATAACCCCACCAGTTATTTTCTGCATTAACGGAACCACCGCTATTGTAAATGGCATTACCCCTACTGGTTGCTGTGTTATTGTAGAATCGGCTGAAATTGATATTACACGTCAAAGAACCATCATTGTAGTTATGGATAGCTCCTCCGTTAATGTCTGCGTGGTTGTCCGTGAAGGTGGATTGGGTTATGGTGTAAGTCAAAGAACCCCTAGGAAAATTATAGTTCCGGATAGCTCCACCATTATAGTATGCGTGATTGCCGGTGAATGTGGACTGGTTTATGATACAGGTCAAAGAACCCATAATATCATAGTTCATGATAGCTCCACCGTAATTTGCGGTGTTGTTTGTGAAGGTGGACTGGTTTATGATGCAAATCACTGAACCAGCATAAACATAGTTCCAGATAGCTCCACCATCTACACTTGCTCGGTTGTTGGAGAATGTACAGTTATTTACTGTAAGATTGTCCTGATTATAGATGGCACCACCCCTGAATGCTTGGTTTTGTGTGAAGGTACAGTTGTTTACGGTTAGATTACCCAGATTGGATATAGCACCACCAACATCTGTGGTGTATCCGTTGGTTAGTGTTAAGTTTTCTAGGGTCACGCTTATTCCTGGTTGGATATTGAATATCCAGTTGGTGCCGGTCCCGTTTATTATGGTTCCAGTCTGGCTTTGGCCCTGTATGGTCATGTTCCGGTTAATGGTAATATTGGTGTTGCCGTATCCTGCGTAAACCCCATCGGCAATGTTCACATTTCCATTGGGGCTTACGGTTCCTGTTGCGTTTTGAATGGTTAATTTCGGCGAGCTCCATGAATAACCATCATTAGTATCGAGTCCGGATGAACCATTCACAAAAATAGCTTCATCTGCAGCAGAAACAGTACTAGCACAAAATATCACGGTTAAGGTTATGAGCAGTAAAGGAATCAAATTTCTGTATGTAATCGCTTGCTTTCTTATCGTTTCACCTCCTTTATGCCTTATAATATCAAATCATAATCCATTGAAAGATATTTACATGTTAGTATGTTATAAAGTAGGCACATTTATTGAAAATAAAAAGATATATATGGATATTTCATAATTAATGGGAATTGTTACGAATCAATGTAAAATATTTCCCTAAAAAGAGTTTCTTTTTTAGTTTAAATAAACTAAAACTTTGCATTTCATGTTACATGAATAGAAAAAATCCTTTATCTAAAAATAAAAAAAGGTGGAAAAAAGGATTCATCAAATCCTTTTTATTGTTTTTTCCGGGTTGCCATTAATCCTCCGAGTATACTGAGGGCTGCTAAGGCCAAGGGTACTATTGGTGTTCCTGTGCTTTGCATTCCTACAGTGTTTCCAGATATTGTGGTTGCTGCGTTTACTGTTGGTTGTGCGTTTAGATTGAGGGGACTAACTCCCATACTGTTTATGTTGAAGGTGTCTGAGGTTATTGATGCACTGAATAGGTAATTTCCTGGTCCGGTGGTCCATCCTGAAATGTACAGGTTGGGGTCGCCTACTGTAACGTTGGTCATGGTCCAGGTTATGGTGTTTCCAGTCACGGTCCAGTTTCCATCACCCTCAATTTTGGATATCACAAATCCTTCAGGTAGGGGTATGGTTATGGTTACGTTGTCTGCTGTGTCTGGTCCGTTGTTTCCCAGCTTGTATCTGAGGGTGAATGTTTCACCCACAGTGGGATTGTTTTTGTCACTGGTAATCACAATGTACAAATTAGCACTAGGCACGTAAAAGTTTCCAGTGGTGTTACTTCCCTGATAAAAGGCGTTTCCATTGAACACTGCTTGTAATGTATGATTTCCTGGTGTCTCGGTGATCGGGTAGTTGAATATTGCGGTTCCATCGGATCCAGTGTTGCTTTCACCAACCATCACACCGTCAACCCAGAACTCCACAATAGCACCAACAACCGGATCACTGTTATGATCAGTTAAAGTTGCGCTCAAGGTTACTGTATCACCTTTATTTCCACGAACATCCCCCACAGTTATGGAGGTGGGAGCTGCCAGTGTTGTTAGGTTTGCTGTGTAGTTATCATTACCTTTATAGGGGTACGTGTTTTGATCTACGGTTTCTGCATGGTTTGACGCAGCATTTATTCCGGTTTGGTTGATGATTCCTTCAATGGCTAACCATTTTTCACTACCAATGAATATGTTCAGGAAGGGTATGTTCCAGTTGGTTCCGTTGAAAGTGTTTACAGGGTCATTTAAAACCCATGAACTAGGTGTAGGGAGAATAGATCCCACATTGGAGAGAACATAATAGTTACCAGTCCAAACAATACAGGTCATGGTGTCTAAAATACTAACAGAGGTGGTGTCTGGGCCCTGGTTTTTTACCTGAACTATGGCGTAAATCACGTCGTTGTAGTAAGCCGTGGTAATGACATTTCCCCATGGAAGGTCCCTGAATTCTTTGTAAATTGATAAATAACTTGCTTCAGGAACTGTTAAGTATGCAGTGTCGTTGTTGTTGGTGTGGTTCCAATCGTAGGTCTCACTTGACACTAATTCCGCGTAGTTGTGCAGTGTGCTGGTACTGGTGAGGTTGGTCATTATATCCAATGCAGCGGTCTGACCCGCAAGTAGTGATGGAATGGTCCAAGTCATTGTTGCTGGATCAAAGGAAGCATCATTCAAGTTCCAATACAAGTCATTAATATTCCATTTAACCCACCATTCATCCACGAAGCTAAGGCCTGAACCCATAATATCTGATATAACCACGTTAGTGGCGGTGTCAGGTCCATTGTTGGTTACAAGTATCCGTGTGGAGATAATATCCCAGTAATTGGCACTGGTAATCTCATAATCTCCGTCATAGTCGTAGAATGCTTTTTCAACAGCGATGTCAGCAGCTGAGGGAACAGTTATGATAGCGTTGTCCTGGGACCATGGTTTCAGGTCATAGGTGGTTTGTTCAGTTACATTTGCCCAGTTGGTGAAAGTTCCGGTACTGGTGGCATTCACAAATAGGGTTAAGATTGCTGTTGTGCCATTGGTCAGTGTTCCAATGTTCCATATGCCTGAATTATAGCTTCCGAAACCATGGGTATCTGCAGAAATCAGTGTCAAACCATTCGGTAAGATATCGGTGATTTCAAGACCTTCCACATCGTCAGGTCCTTCATTACCTGCGGTGATGGTAAATGTAACCCCATCCCAGTAATTCGGTGTATAGTCATCAGCTGTTTTAGTGATGTTCACATGTCCACTGGGATTGATGGTGATGGTTGCGCTTCTGTTTTCGTTATCGATTGTTGCATTTACGTGTTGAACTCCAATGGCATTTGCAGTGAATATAATACTGGCAGTACCATTAATAAATCCGGTTTGTGATCCCAGAGTTCCCAGTGGTCCGTCAATTAAACTGAACGTAACTGGAACACCATCTGGTATATGGCCAAGATTAGGGTCTAATGGACTGGAAGAACTACCATCAGAACTGTAGTTGTTTAAACTCACCGTGATTAAACTGGTCTGGGTGTTGTTGATGGTCTCTGGAGTGGCATTGATGGTCATGAAAAGCCATGGATTAGCATCCACATGACCATATATGAGGTTAGGAATCGTTGTTGGATCAACATTAGAACCCCACCAGTTATTCTCTGCATTTATTAAAACGTTCGAATTCGTATTAAATGCAAAAGCATTACCTAAATTGGCGGAATTATTGTAGAACCTGTTAAAATTAGCTGTTAAAGTGGCATCAAAAATGTAGATGGCACCACCACCAAAACTAGAAGGAATTCGATCTACAGAGTTTCCAACGAAGGTACAGCCCGTCACAATAGAATTACTACCTTGATATGCACCGATAGCACCACCGCACCAGGAATTCGCACCAGTTACAGAGTTATACATGAATGTACAATTAGTTATATTGCAAATATTTCGATATGCAATAGCACCACCACCGTATAATGCAGTGTTTTTAGTGAATGTGCAGTCTGTCAAAGACATTATACTTCCATACGAGTCGCTGTAGATAGCACCACCCCAATGAGTTGCAGTGTTTTCGGTGAGCGTACAATCTGAAATGGACAATATTCCATGGTTTAGGATAGCACCACCATCATATCTGATTCCGTTGGTAAAAGTCAGATTACGGAGGGTGACATTCACACCAGATGTGATAGTGAATACCCAGTTAGTGTCTGTTCCATTGATTATGGTCCCGTTCTGGCTCAGGCCCTGTATGGTCATGTTCTGGTTAATTGTGATATTGGTGTTTCCGGTTCCAGAGTAAACCCCATCGGCGATGTTCACTATTCCGTTGGAGCTTACGGTTCCGGTTGCGTTTTGAATGGTTAATTTTGGTGTACTCCATGAATAACCATCATTAGTGTCGAGTCCAGATGAACCATTCACAAAAATAGCTTCATCTGCAGCAAAAGCAGTACTAGCACAAAACAGTACAGTTAAGGTAATAAGCAGTAAAGGAATCAAATATTTGTATGTAATCGCTTGCTTTCTTATCGTTTCACCTCCTTTTTGTTTGATAAACAGATTACGCTAATATTATGGCATATCTATTGATATAAAGTATTCACTTCATAAAATAATAGAAAGGTTTATTCAATTTTCATAAAGTACGGGGAATTGTTAAGAATCAATGTGGATATTTAACCACAGAAACTAAAGGGAGTTTCCCAAAGAAAAAGAGAGTTCTTTTTGGTTTAAATAAAACTAAACTTTGCAATTATTTTGAAAGGCGCATTAGAGTGACTGATACTTAAAGTTAAAAATTTTCTGATGTAATGAATAGAAAAATCCTTTATCTAAAAATAAAAAAAGGTGGAAAAGGATTCATTAAATCCTTTTATTGTTTTTTACGGGTTATGGCTAATCCGCCGAGTACACTGAGAACTGCTAAGGCCAGTGGGGCTATTGGTGCTCCTGTGGTTTGCATTCCTACAGTGTTTCCAGATGTTGTGGTTGCTGCGTTTACTGTTGGTTGTGTGTTTAAAGTGAAGGGGTTAATTCCCATGGTGTTGATGCTGAAGGTATCTGAGGTTATTGATGCGGTGAATAGGTGATTTCCTGGTCCGGTGGTCCATCCTGAGATGTACAGGTAGGGGTCGCCTACTGTAACGTTGTTCATGGTCCAGGTTATGGTGTTTCCAGTCACGGTCCAGTTTCCATCACCCTCAATTTTGGATATTACAAAGCCTTCGGGGAGGGGTATGGTTATGGTTACGTTAGTTGCATCATCGGGTCCGTTGTTTCCCAGTTTGTAGGTTAGGGTGAATGTTTCACCCACAGTGGGATTGTTTTTGTCACTGGTTATCTGGATGTAAAGGTCTGCTTTAGGTACATAGATTGTACAGTTAGTTGTTGAATTGTTTGGATACTCGGTATGGGTTTCATTTACCACATTGGTGATGTTGGTACCGGCTAAACTGGTTGAATTTACCAGTGCAGTGAGGTAATAGGTTATGTTGCCATTATTTGCCACAATTGCAGCTGGCCAGGTAATAGTAAGGGTAACTGGATCCCAAACACCACCTCCAGTGCAACTGATAAAGTCTAAACCTGCTGGTAGGGTGTCGGTGACAATTAGGTTACTTGCAGTACCTGGTCCGGTGTTTTTGGCTACAATGGTAAACATTACGGTTTCACCAACGTTTGGTTGAGTGTTGTTAGCGGTCTTGTTCAGCTCCACAGTTGCCTGGTTAACATACACATTGGCTGTACTTTCGTTGAAGTAAGGATATGCATTGTAAGAGATGTTTGCTTTGTTAACTAGTGTAGTGCCCGCTGTAGAAGCTAAGATGCGCGCGTCAACCCAAATCGACACACTCATGCCCGGCTGTAATTGAGCAACACCCAATGAAGCTAAAATGTTAGTCCATGTTAGTTCTACACCGGATGGAATAGGGCTTAGGATGTCATATGCAGAGGATACACTCACAAGTTCAGTTCCAACGGGTAAAATGTCTTTTAATGTGATAATGGTTACATTATCCTGGCCGTTGTTGGTGATAGTGATATTATACCGGACTATGTCACCTGCATTGACTGCAGTCACATTGGCTGTGTTGGTAATGTTTAGGTTAGCTACGGGGTTAATTGAAATGTATGCTGCCTCTGCATCACTGGTGGTGTAGTCATCTGCAGTTGCACTGAGTTGAACCGGATTGAACAAAGGATTCAATGCACCTTCGGTGGCATAAAATGTAGCAGACATTGCACCCGCAACAGTATTTGCGGTTAATGAATGACTAATTCCAGAATTAGTGAAGCTTCCCCAGGGTATATCCAGGGTTATAGATTCATCAGGTATGTGTCCTCCAACTAGATCACCACCACCATTGATGTGGTTGAAATCGGCGGTAATGGCTGATGTTTCGCCGTTGTTGATGGTGCTGGGGGTTGTGTTGACACTTAAAATAACCCATGGATTAGCATCCACTATGCCAGATATGAGGTTAGTGACCGTTGTTGGATCAACATTAGATCCCCACCAGTTTAGTGTAGCATTCACAGAGCTGTTGTCATTGTATATTGCACTACCTGTTGGTGCAAGGTTTCCAACAAAACTGTTGAAATGAGCTGTTGTATTAATAGAACCTCGAGGACACCAATTAAAATTGTAGATAGCGCCGCCTGAAACATTTGCAGTGTTATTAGTGAGGGTACTGTTAATCAAAGTAAAATTAATAGAAATCTGACTCTGATCACCATTAATCCAATTGGCTATAGCACCACCATTACGGTCAGCATGGTTATTACTGAAGGTAGAATTTATTGCCGTATTAGTAATAGAACCTATTCTGCAGTAATTTGCTATAGCGCCAGCGTCCCATGTTGCGGTGTTATTGGTGAAGTTACAGTTAGTCACAAGACTATTAATATAACCATCATCTGCAAGATTGTAGATAGTTCCAAACGTATTTGCGGTGTTATTGGTGAAGCTACAGTTAGTTACGGTACTAATGATGTAGTGATCACTAATATCACAATAATTTAGTATAGCACTACCTCTATATGCATTGTTATTTTGGAATGTACAATTGGTTACAGTAGTTGTAATAGATCTAGCATCGGCTAAATTACAGATAGCACCTCCTCCCCATCCTCCTGCATAGTTATCCATTGTTGCAGTGTTGTTAGTGAAGGTACAATTTTCCACAGTTAAATCCCCGTGATTTAATATAGCACCACCCCGATATCCAATTCCGTTGGTAAATGTCAGATTCCCGATGGTGACATTCACACCAGATGTGATAGTGAATATCCAGTTAGTGTCTGTTCCATTGATCACGGTTCCGGTCTGGCTTTGGCCCTGTATGGTCATGTTCCTGTTAATTGTGATGTTGGTGTTGCCGTATCCTGAGTAAACTCCATCGGCAATAGTTACAGTTCCGTTGGAGCTTACGGTTCCTGTTGCGTTTTGAATGGTTAATTTTGGAGAAGTCCATGAATAACCATCATTGGTGTCCAGTCCGGATGAACCATTCACAAAAATAGCTTCATCCGCAGCAGAAACAGTACTGGCACAAAGTAGTATTGTTAATGTGATAAGCAGTAAAGGAATGAAAGTTTTAGTTATTTGTTTTCGTATATTTTCACCTCCTTTTACAATTGTTATCTTGAAAAAATTGACTGTAATTTTACTGTAAGTTAAGTAAAATTATCTGATTATAGTGAATTATAAGAAACTATAATCAAACATATTAATTTTATATCGCTTATAAAGATTATTATAACAAGAAAAATTAGCTATATTAATAATAATTGAGGGAAAAAGACAGTTTTCACTAGTGGAATGTTTCCTATTCAAGAAAATAGCAAGCAATTTGAAATTTTTGGCAGGTAAATGGCCTATAAAAAAAATCTAACAGTATCCAAGAATGAAATATTTATTTCCTTAATTGAGGATCCTGAAGTAAGAAGAGTGAGCTTAATTACTCCCATTTGCACAGGCAAATGAGGTATCCTCATTCTAAGAATGGATGTTCACGTATTTCTACTGAAATACCCAAATGACAATTGAAGTATGTTTAATGGGTTATAGTAGGGAAGTATAACTTGGACTTTGGTTGTATCCATTCCATTTATTAATAAAATCAAAGTTGGAGAATGAAATTAAAGGTTTTTTAATGAGTTTTTAGGACAGTTAATGTTTGAAAAGGACTTAAAAGGATAATTTTATTTAGTCTGAAGAATTGGAAAAAGAAATAAGTAATAACTTAAAGATGATTAGATATGAAATTTAAGGTTTTTATTAGTGGGAATCAGAAGGAACTCCAAGAAGAGAGGATAGCTGTAAAGGAAGTTATCCTAAACACCTCCATAATTAGAGATTTTTTTGAGCCGTTCCTATTTGAAGATTTGCCTGCTGGGGGGCGTGACGCCGTTTCAACATATCTCAATGAAGTAAAAAGTAGTGATATTTATATCGGGATTTTAGGAAATTCCTATGGTCAAAAAAATGAAAATGGAATTTCTGCAACAGAATTAGAATACCATACCTTTTTAGAAAATGTTAATGATGGAGAAATATTACTATTCATCAAAGGTCATGACGACAGCTTGCGAGACTCAGCAACCAATGAATTTTTCAACAAAGCAAAAAAATTGTCAGTTTACAAACGATTTAATTCCATTGAAGACCTGAAAAATCAAGTAATTAGGAGTTTAGAGGCTTTTCTAATCAGTGAAGGCAGAATAAGTTTTGAAGAATTTGATGATAGGATTAATCCTGAAATTGGCTATGATGCAATTGATGAGAATGAAGTAAAAGATTTTCTCAGAAAAAGAGCCATAAATATGGATCTTAAAGTTCCAAATATTCCCATAATTAATATTTTAGATAGTTTAGAAGTTTTAAAAGAACATAAAGGCCATTTAATCCCAAATAACACCGCAATTCTCTTTTTCAGTCAAAAAGCGTCAGATTACTTCCCTCAAAATGAAATTCGAATTGCCCGTTTTGATGGGATTACACGAGGGACTCCCACTATTGATAGTCAGGAGATAAAAGGTCCTGTTTATCAAATAATAGATCAAGTTGAGAATTTCTTCCGTCGAAATACTCGTACAGCAAGCAAAATAGTAGATTTTAAAAGAGTTGACATTCCAGAATACCCATATTCTGCTATAAGGGAGGCTCTTATCAATGCCATAGCCCATAGAGATTATAATCGTACTGGAGCGCCCATTCTCTTTTATATATATGATGACAAGGTTGAGATTATTAGTCCCGGGGGATTAGTTTCGGGTGTAACCCTAAAAAATATTGGTTCAAAACATGAAGCCCGTAATCGGAACATATGTCGGATTTTCCATAAGACTAAGGATATGGAACAGCTAGGTGCGGGCATTCATAAAATGAGAGACTATATGCGAGACTATGGGCTGTCTGAACCTGAATTCAGACTTTACGACAAATCATTTGCAGTAATATTCTATGGTCCTGGAGAACATATTCTGGATCTGGTATCTAGCATACCTGAAGATAGAAAAACTGATTTAAAAGATTTAGGACTGAATGATAGGCAGATAAAAGCTTTAGAGATGATGGTTAACGATGAAAAAGTATTCACCAATAAACTTTATCAGGAAACATTCGGAATTTCAGAGAGAACTGCTTCAAGAGATTTAAAGGATTTAACAGATAAAAAACAAGTTCATGCAATGGGAAAAACAAAAGATAGAAAATATAAGGCATTGTAAAATGGCGGGTATATTGATATTTTGGCGGGAATAATGGCGGGTATTGTAGTGGCGGGTATATTGATATTTTGGCGGGAATAATGGCGGGAATAATTTTGACATAAGTTTATTGGGGCATGACTTGAATTTGTAAGGCATAATTTATTGAAGCATAACTCATATTTTTGCAGCATAAAATGCAGCATATTCCAAATGGGAATGTATTAAGGGGAAATATCATGAGTCAAATTCCTTATGAAATTCTACATTAAAACAGATAAGGCCATTAAAATACTCTTAAAAGAAGATGGTGTGCTTTTAAAAATAGGTTCTTAGTGAAAGATCAATTGCCTTCCCATTCATTTTACAAACCCAAACCCATTGTATTACCTTAATATCTATTTTTTAATAAACATTTGGCTCCTACTTATCTTCCCAGATTAAATAGCAACTTTTAAGATAAACTTGGATAAAGTGATTATCAGAATTGTTTATTCCTAAGATTTTGTATGGGGAATTTTATTTGGGAATGAAAAATTAGGGGGCAATTTAATTTGCAGAAAGTAAATGTTCGTAAAATTATTTTAAATGCTGTTAAAACCACAGAACCAACATGGAAACAGTACGGGATCAAATGGGAAGACATTGATTACCTTTTTATTCAGAGAGGTTACGAACAAGGTGGTTTTAACACTTCTAAGTTCTCTGAACTCTTAATAAAAGAGAAAATTTTTTCTATTAGTAAAATAGGTAGTATTTTAGATAATTTTGAATTTAATCGGACTTATAATCGTGAATTTGCTGGTAATTATAAAAGTCCATTCTACTTAGATCTTGAAAATGGAAAAGCAGGAGAAGAGGGAATAGGTTTTTATAATTCAGTTCGAAATTTCAAAAGGAATAAAGGTAGCCACTATTATCAGTTATTATGGTGGATGCTAGTCTGCTGTAATGATTTAAAGCATAAGTATGATGCTAGTTTTTCCAATTACCTCCTAGTGAAATATTCTAAATTCAAAAATAGATCCATTGATGAAATTGAATTTTTAACCCAATCTGTAGATGAATGGGAACAATTTAAAAGGACTAAACCTTGGAATGACTTACTAGGCATCGGTGAAAATGTATTTGACTTTTTAATGGGAGATCTTGTTGATGAAGGGTGGGAAGACCGTGAATTTGTTAAAGATTCCTATAAACTAGATGATTCTAACATTCGATTTTTAAAAGTAACTGGAATCAATAATGAACCTGAACATGACGTAGTTGTAAATTATTTAAAAAAATTAGAACTTCCTTACACAATAAGACAAACCAATAAAGGTATCTATTCTTATTGTTCTGAAACTGCCTTGAAAGAGGTTGAAGAGGGAGTTTATCAGGGTGACCCCCAAAACCATGGATTCTGCCACCCTAATAGATGTAAAGAATGCAATGTAGAAGATATCTGTGAGAAAGATTTTTCAAGTTTAAGGTGATTTAATGCCATTATTTTCAATGAATAAGGGGAATCTAGAGCGCATAGATAAAATTGATTTTAAATTGGAAAGAGAAATCCAGAAAATAACTGAAGAAAACCTTGAACTCATTTTTGGTTTGGATTTTGTCAAGTCCGAATTTCAGCTAAACAATTTGAGGATGGATACTCTGGCCTTTGATAATGAAACCAGATCATTTGTGATTATAGAATTCAAAAGAAGCTCAAATTTTTCTGTGATTGATCAGGGCTTTGCCTACCTTGCTCTTTTATTAAATAACAAAGCTGATTTTATTTTGGAATACAATGAATCTAAAGATATTTCTTTAGGTAGAAATGATGTTGACTGGTCCCAGTCACGTGTAATATTTGTTGCACCCCAATTTACAAGGTACCAAAGACAGGCAATAGATTTTAAGGATTTACCCATAGAACTATGGGAAGTTACCAAATATAAAAATGAAAACATTCTTTTCAACCAGTTAAAGGCATCTAGAAGCAGTGAATCCATCACAAAGCTAAGTTCGAAGAGTGAAATTGTTCAAAAAGTTAGTGATGAAGTGAAAGTATTCACCGAGGATGATCATTTAAAAAACATATCCGATGAAATTAAAGAACTATATGATGAACTGAAAGAGAGAATCTATCTTTTTGGTGAAAATATAGAGGTTAAACCTACAAAACTCTACATAGCCTTTAAATCTAACACTAATTTCTGTGACATAACTTTGCAAAGGAATAAAATGAAAATATGGCTTAATGTACGTAAAGATACCTTGGATGATCCCCGAGGTATGGCCCGGGATGTTTCCGATGTGGGACACTGGGGAAATGGAGATTATGAGATTATAATAAAACCTGAAGAAGATATGGATTACTTGATGACTCTTATAAGACAATCTCACGAAATAAACTCCTAAAACTATGGGGATAAGTAATGGCAACACAAAGTGAAGCAGCACTGGGAAAAATGCCGCATAAAAAAAATTCATAGAATGTATATGGATAAGTTTACTCTCTTAATTTAGGAAATAAACTTCCTAAAGTCAACTATCGCATTTTGGCAACGGTTCAAAAATAGAGAAAGTTAACTGAAAGGAAATAAATTATATGGGGTTACCATATCCAGGGTCTCCTGGATTAAGGATTCCATCTCCTCCACATCCATCGCAACGTATTTTTTTAGTTCCTTCTCCAAAGCCTGAGCCTTGACATGTAGGGCAAGTATTATTGCCAACTTTACCTATACCATTACATGCTGTGCAGATATTTTTGCTTTCATAGTATCCTACACCCTTGCAGTAACTGCAAGTGTAACTTTTAGCTTCGGGAGTTTTAGAATTAGTAACACTGGAATTTGTAGTGTTAACTGTAACATTCATTGATGCGTTTTGGTTACTTGAATTGTTTGAAGGGGTAAAAGAATTATTTTGGCTTAAAATTGCAAACCCCACACTTATAATTGCTATTATAAGAATTACTATGATTATTATCAGAATATCTCTTTTTATCATACAATAACCAATTAAATTTTATTTATTATATATTTTATTATCTGATTTTTGATGAAAATAGCGAATGTGAATTGATTCTGATAAAAATGGATAATAAAGCTGAATTTGATTCATAATCTGAAAAAATGAATATCCATTTAGTTTTGATGTTGATTTTATTGTAAATATTATTAACTAATGGCAAAATATTAGGAACTTAGGAACTTAGTCCACAGATATGAAAAGTGGGAGCAAATAGTAACTTTTAATATAATCATAATCATCATAATATCATGGAATCGTATACTGATGATGTTTCATTGTTATCAGAATTCAAAACTAGAAAGCAGTATATCGATCCAGAATTAGAAAAACAAGGATGGCTTCCAAAATATATTAAAGAGGAAGTCAACTCTGTTAAATCAAATTTTAAAGATAAAAATATTATTTTGTTCGATGGAAACCCTCAACGGAATGTTGATCGTTTCATTGATTATGTTTTACTGGATGAAGATTACACACCTTTAGCTATAATTGAAGCAAAAAGGTTTTCCAAAAACGCAGATACCGGCCGAATACAGGCTAGAACATATTCTCTGGATATTGAAAGTCAAATAAACCAGAAAGTACCTATTTTCTTAACTAATGGTCAAAAATGGCTTTTTATTGATGAGTACGGTATTGAAAGGAAAGTCAGTGGCCCATTTTCTCAAGCTGATTTGAAAAGACGCAGGGATCTATACCGAAATCGTAAAGATCCTCGAACTGTTAAAATAAATACTCATATTGTGGATAGGCCCAGAAGTGTGACCATAGTCCGGAAACTCTCAGAACACTTTTCAGAATGTCATAGAACTGCTTTAATAGAGATGGCCACAGGTACAGGAAAGACCCGTGTAGCAATGGCCCTTATTGATCTATTAATCAAATCCAATGTGGTTAGAAATGTCTTATTCATTGCAGATAGGATTGCTTTAGTGGGACAGGCCAGAGATAATGGATTTAAAAAATATTTCACAGAACCAGCAGCTGATTTAAGGGAAGGATTCACCACTTCCAGTCGCTTGTATGTTTCCACAGTGCAGACCCTAATGGGTGGCAAGGAAACCCGAATGTTTGAGAAATATTCCCCTGGATTTTTTGATTTAATTGTTTTTGACGAAGCACACCGATCCATCTATGATAAAAACAATCTAATTTACCAGTACTTCGACTGTATAAAAATAGGATTAACCGCCACTCCCCGAGAAAGGGAAACGCAGAGTACCTTTGATTTATTTGGAAAGGCCACTGCAGAGTATTCTTATGATGAGGCGGTTCGGGATGGGGTTTTAGTTCCCTACTTTGCCCATATTATTTCCACCAAAGTTTTAAATGAGGGAATAAAACAGGAGGACCTGGACAAGTTTCTAAAAGACCAGCTCCGCAGGCAGGATGTGGATCCTGACACCTTCGAACCAACTGGTTCCCAGTTTGACCGGGTGTTCATGGATGACAAGACCAACACCCTCGTAATAAAAAGTTTCATGGAAACCTGCTACAGGTCAGATGAAGGCAAACCTGCCAAGTCCATTTTCTTCTGTGCCAGCAAGAACCATGCAAATAAAATGAAGGAAGTTTTTGGAGAGTTATTCCCCAAGTTTGCCAGTGAAGTGCAGGTTATAACCTCGGACATGTACCGCGCTAATGATGAGGTTAAACGGTTTAAACAAAGATCAAACCCACGCATTGCCCTTTCAGTGGGAATGCTCGATACAGGGGTGGACATCCCTGAAGTCTGCAACTTAGTGTTTATAAAACCAGTTGTATCTCCCATAAGATTCTGGCAGATGCTGGGCCGAGGAACCCGTAACTTGGAAGCATGCAAGCACAAGGACTGGCTCCCCAACAATAGAAAGGATGATTTTTTAATATTTGACTTCATGATCGGGGGTCATTCCAATATTGAGTTCCATGAACTGGAAAGGGGAAAAGGTACGGGAGTGCCCAACGATGTTCTAACCAACATTTTCAACAACCGGGTGGCTCTATTAGAGCAAAATTTAACCCCTAAAGAAAGGGAACTCATAACCGGTAAGATCAGGGCCACCATAGATGAACTGGATGAAGAGTTCTTCCTGGTCCGGGAAAAATCATCCATAATCTCCCGGATAAAAAAAAGTGATGACTTTGATGGAATGGTGGATGAGTTAATGGATGAAGTATCTCCCTTAATTATCACCCAGTTTGGGACTAATTCCAAGGTTTCATCATTTATTTTAAAGGCTGAAAAGCTATTCACCTGCGTGCTGGATCGGGATAAGGAGAAGATTGATAAAATACGCCGGGAACTGGTCTACATGATCCGCAATGTGGCTGATAAGGACAATCTCCAGGTGATAAGTGAGAGGAAACCACAGCTTATGAGAGCCCAGCAGATGGAGTTCTGGGAAGACCTGACATTTGAAGATGTGGAATTTTTGGTGAGGGAGATTGCACCGGTGATGAAGTACTTTGAACCCACCTGCAGGCCAGTCGTTGATATTTCCGCACTGGATATAATTGTAAACTGGAAAGAGTTTGAAAAAGAAGTTAAAGAAGATGAAGACCTTAAAAGACTCTTAGAGCGAAGTGAAGCAGTCCGTAAGTTAAAGGAAGGTGAAGGGATAACCTCCAGGGAACTTATGAATTTAGAAAAAGAACTCTCCTCTCTCAAACCTGAAATAACCATTGAATACATTCAAAAACAGCAGAATATTGACTTTCTACTATTTTTAAGGGACATTATTAATATAAAGCGAAACGATGATCCCAGAGCCATGATTGAGAAACGGTTCGACAGTTACATAACAAACAATCCCCACTACACCTCCCGACAGCTTGAATTTTTAATGTTGTTGAAGAAGGTGTTTGCAGAGAGGAAACACATAGAAATGAAGGACCTTGGTAGTCCTCCCTTTGAGGATGAGAATCCTTTGGACTTGTTTAGTTATGAGGAGTTAGAGGGGATTGTGGATAAGTGTAATAGGATTAGGATGTGTTGATATAAGATAATAATTTAATTAATTAATTTTAATACTATGGGAGATCTATGATGGAAATTATTAAACCAGATTGGGATAAGTTTAAAGCAAAATTTAGTGAGAATCATCAAGATAATTTTGAATGGTTTTGTAATTTACTTTTTTGTAAAGAATTCAATCAACCCTTTGGTATTTTCCGTTACAAAAATCAATCTGGAATCGAAACGGATCCTATTATTAAAGAAGATGAAGTAATTGGCTGGCAAGCAAAATTCTATGAAACTACTTTATCATCCCATAAAAAGGATCTTATTGAGACCATCAGACGAACTAAGCGTGATTATCCAGATATTACTAAAATTATTTTGTATTCTAATCAGGAATGGGTGCAGCGGCTAGATCGGGAAGATAAAGCTAAAAAGCCACCAAAAGGACTAATTGAAATTGAAGAAAAAGCTGAAAGTTTACAAATCGAAATTGATTGGAGAACTATGAGTTTTTTTGAATCTTCTTTCGTTACAATTGATAATAAAATTATTGCACAACACTTTTTTAGCCTAGATCAAAGCATTATAGGTCTTGTTAACGAAAAAAAACTGCATAATGATGCAGTATTCCATGAAATTCAGACGGATATAAATTTCAATGATCAAAAAATAGAAATTGATCGGAGTGAAATTTTACAAAATATTGAGAATGAACTTAGGCAGAAACAAATATTAATCATAAGTGGTGTTGGGGGAGTTGGCAAAACAGCAGTTATTAAAAATTTCTATAAAAAAATAGGGGAAGAAACTCCTTTTTATGTTTTTAAAGCTAATGAATTCAATTTAAATAACCTAAATGATCTCTTTAATGGACTTAATTTTAGAGATTTCATTGATTTTCATGATAATGAAAAAATTAAAATTATTGTTATTGATTCTGCTGAAAAATTATTAGAACTTCCAAATACAGACATTTTTAAGGAGTTTCTTTTAAATTTAATTAAAAATAACTGGAAAATAATTTTCACGACTCGAAATAATTATTTAGAAGATTTGAATTATCAATTTATTGATATATATAATATTAATCCATTTAATTTAGATATAACAAACTTAGATGAATCTGATTTGGAAAATTTATCTAGCAAATACAGTTTTTCTCTTCCAGAAGACTCAAAACTAAGTGATCTTATTAAAAATCCTTTTTATTTGAATGAATATTTAAGGTTTTATAATGAAAAAGAGACCTTAAATTATTCCAATTTTAAAGAAAAGTTATGGAATAATATAATAAAAAGATCGAAACCATCTAGAGAGCAATGTTTTTTAAAAACAGCTTTTGAAAGAGCAAATCAAAGTCAATTTTTTGTTAATCCTGATTGTGATTCTCAAATTTTAGATAATTTTGTTCAAGATGGAATTTTGGGATATGAAACAGCAGGATACTTCATTACTCATGATATTTATGAGGAATGGGCATTAGAAAAGATAATCAATTCTGAATTCATAAAGAAACAAAACAATGAAGAATTTTTTGAGAAAATTGGAGAATCTCTACCAGTACGTAGAAGCTTTAGAAATTGGGTATCTGAGAAACTTTTACTGGAAAATGGACTCATAACACAATTTATTGAAGAAATTATTCAAGATGAAGAAATTAAGTATTTTTGGAAAGATGAAATTTTAGTCTCCGTTTTGCTTTCTGATTACTCTGAAGCTTTTTTTGAGTTATTCAAAGAAAAATTGATAGAAAATGATCAAAAGTTTTTAAAAAAAGTTACCTTATTACTCAGGATAGCCTGTAAAGAAGTTGATAATGATTTTTTTCAAGCATTAAGCATAAAAGAGATGAATTCACTTCCTATAACTTACTTTTTTACTAAACCTAAAGGTAATGGTTGGAAAAATCTGATAAAGTTTGTTTATCAAAACTTAGAGTCTATTAAAATTGAAAATATTACTTTCATTTTTCCCATAATTCATGATTGGAATAGTAAATTCAAAAAAGGTGAAACAACAAGATTTTCTAGCTTAATAGCTTTAAAATACTATGAATGGGTAATTGAAGAGGATAAATACTTAGATAAAAAAATTGAAGAAAAAATTCTTCAAACTATTTTATTTGGTGCTAGTGAAATAAAAGACGAACTTATTATAATTTTTGATAAAATATTGGAAAATAAATGGGATAACCATAGAGACCATTATAATGAGTTAATAAATGCCATTTTAACAAAAGTGGGGGTCAATATGGAAGTCATAAAAGTTCTTCCAGAATATGTTTTGAGATTGGCAGATCTTTTTTGGTTTAAAAATCCTAAAAAAGATGATTTTCATAATTCTGGGCATCAAGGTGATTTACCTTTTATTGATGATCCTCTAGACATTGAAGGGAAATTTTGTTTAAAACGAAATGACATGGATTATTTCCCTTCAAGCTCTTTTCAAACACCTATTTACTGGTTGTTACTATATTCTTTTGAAAAAACTATAAATTTTATACTAAATTTCACCAATAAAACGATCAAATGCTATGCTAAATCTGATTTAGGGAAAGGAGAACTTTTCAAATCAGGGGATGAAGAAATTTTCAATTTAGGAAAAGAAAAAGTTGAAGAAATAGACGTTTTTATCGTAAATGGAAAAACAACCAAACAGTATATAGATGACACGATTTGGAATATGTATAGGGGTACTAAAAATTCACCTAATGTTTTACAATCAATGCATATGGCTTTAGAAAAATTTTTCCTCGAAAATGCAGAAAAATTTGATCCAGAAGTATTAGAATCTTGGCTTTTATATTTGCTTGTGAATGCTAAATCAGCTTCTATTACAGCCATAATCGCAAGTATTGTATTAGCATTCCCTGATAAAACTTTTAATGTAGCTAAAGTATTATTTCAAACAAAAGAATTTTTTATTTATGATACCGTTAGGTGGAGTCTTGAAAATACTGCAGAAGGTATTTATAGCATAGGATATGGCCTTAATTCTCAGCGCAATTTTTACCAGGATGAAAGAATAAAAACTTGCAAAGATGAACATAGAAAAAAGTCTTTAGAGAGTTTAGCTTTATTTTATCAAGTTTTTAGAAATGAACAAATAAGTGAAGAAGAAGTTGAAAAACGGCAGCATAAAATATGGGATATTTTTGATGAATATTACAATGATTTACCTAATGAAAAAGAAGAGACGGACTCTGATAAAACTTGGAGACTTTATTTAGCAAGAATGGATAGTAGGAAAATAGTTCCTAAAATTGAAAAAAAAGACGATCATGTATTAATTAAATTTATAACAAAACTTGGTTCTAAACTGAAAGAATTCAGTCAAAGATCAACTGATGAAATGTCAGAAAAAATGAAATACATGCCTTTAAAAATGTGGGCCAGCTACAAAATTGGAAATGATGATAGATATAATGAATTTAAGCAATATAAAGATCCTAAGCTAGTTTTAAAAGATTTAAAGGAAGTTGTTAACGGTTTCAAGTCTAATGATCTTGAATTTCATCTTTTTTATCATTCCATTCCAGGAGATGCATGTTCTGTTTTAGTTAGGGATTATTCTGAAGAAATTTCCAAGGATGAGATAAGTTATTGTAAAAATATTATTTTAGAATGTGCTTCCGCATCTCTACGAGAAAATTATGGCTATCAATTGGGAGATGGTGTAAAATCTGCGATTTCTGTGCTACCACTCTTGCTGGAGAAATTTCCAGAAGAAAAAGAGGTTATAAAATTTATTTTGTTATTAACTTTATTTGATCCTCAACCAATGGGAGTGGGTTCTGAATTCTGCGATTATTCTAAGTTAGCAATAATTAATTTATGGAATATTAATTTTGAAGATACCCAATCCTTACTTTTGGGATATTTGTGGTTAAAACCAAAATATGAGGAATTAAGAGCAGAAATACGTAAGAAAAATTATGGGAAAAATGTCTATGAAGTTTATGAAATTGAATTAATAAAAGAATTTGATAATAAGTACGAAAAAGAGCTGCAAAAAGTAATCAAAAACGAAATCACTATAAACGATTTAAATGAGATAGAAAAACAGGATTCATATGTTCTAAAAACAGCTTTTCAGTTAATACCATCAAAAACAGAGCATACAGAACATAAAGAATTAGCTAAAACTATAATTTCAACTTTTGCAAAGGATTTATTATCAAATAAAAGAGAAGATAAAATTGATTATTGGACAAGACATATATTTTTAGAAAAACTAGCAGATTTTGTTTTAAACTCATCTAAACAGGATATATCTAATTATTTAAAGCCATTTATTGATAATTTCAATAGTTCAGAAGATATGGCCAATTTATTTAAAGAATTTGCATACGCGGAAGATAGATTAGATGTTTACGATAATTTCTGGGAAGTTTGGGATTTATTTTATGAAAAAATAGTTGAAATATGCAATAAAGGAGACAATTATTATACTAAAAAAGTTATTAAAGGTTATCTTTTTGCGGAAAATATTTGGAAAAAGGAAGCCACTCATTGGCATACATTTAAAGAAGAGGATAAACGTTTTTTTAAAAAACTAACAGAGAATACTGGGCAATGTCCTTCTGTTTTATATTCAATCTCAAAATTATTAAATGGAATAGGAAGCCTTTATGTGGATGATGGAATTTTATGGATTTCTAGAATGTTAAATGTTTATAATAATTTGTGGTCAGATGAATTAGAGACTAATACGGTCTATTATTTAGAGAATATTGTCAGAAGGTATGAGAATATAAATTCTGAAAAGTTAAGAAAAAACACACAATTAAAACAACAATTTTTAGTAATTTTAGACTTTTTAATAGAAAAAGAGTCTGTTGTTGGATACATGTTAAGAGAAACTATTCTATAATGTGATTTTTGGAATAAACATATGAATTGACTTAAAATCATCAAATAAATGTTCGTTCAACTGCATTTTCGGAAGTTAATCATGATTAAAGAAGAAAATTTAAATTACAATTGGAAATTTGTTCAAATTAAGGATGCTTGTGAATTGTTGATGGGCCAATCACCTCCTGGATCTTCTTATAATGAAGAAGGAGAAGGAATGCCTTTTTTACAGGGAAAAGCAGAGTTTGGAAAAACATATCCTCACCATATAAAATTCACTACTGATCCTAAAAGGAAGACAAAAAGAGGGAGCATACTAATGTCTGTTAGGGCTCCTGTTGGTGATGTAAACATTGCCAATATAGATTATTGTATTGGAAGAGGTTTAGCTTCATTAAATCTAAAAAATGGTGATAATAAATATTTATTTTACTTATTAAATTATTTAAAGCCTAAAATTGAAGAATCAGGAACAGGATCAACTTTTAAGGCAATTACTAAATCTGGATTAGAAAAAATCAAAATCCCTGTTCCCCCCATCGAAACCCAAAAGAAAATAGTTGAAATTCTGGAAAAGGGCGAAAAACTGAAAGAATGGCGGGCAGAAGCTGATGAATTGATTGATGATTATTTAAAGAGTTTATTCGCTCATATGTTCTTTGATAAAGAGAAAAATAAAGATTGGGAAGTTAAATCTCTTTCAGAAATATGTGAAATCAATCCTAAAAAATCGGAAATCAATGATTTACCTTCAAGCACAGAAATTACTTTTTTAGGTATGGAAGATGTTGGAGAAAAAGGAGAAATATTTAATCATAAAATAAAGAATTTAGGTGATGTTATTAAAGGTTACACCTACTTTAGGAAAAATGATGTTTTATTTGCAAAAATTACTCCTTGTATGGAAAATGGAAAGGGTACTATAGCTCGTATTGATACTAAAATTGGCTTCGGTTCGACCGAATTTCATGTTTTAAGGCCTAAAGAAGTAAATTCTGAGTGGATATATCAGTTATTGTCGTTAGATTCTATCCGAGATAATGCTGAAAATATGATGACTGGTAGTGCGGGACAAAAAAGGGTATCTAAAAGATTTTTTGATAAATTAGAGGTTTCAATACCTCCATTAGAACTCCAAAATCAATTCGCCCAAATCGTCCAACAAGTGGAACCCCTAAAAGCTTGCCAATCCCAATCCAAACAAGAAATAGACAATCTATTCAACACCCTAATGCAAAAGGCATTCAAAGGAGAACTCGTATGTTAGACTCAGACCTCAAATCAAAGATTAACCAGTTATGGGATAAGTTCTGGAGCAGTGGAATATCCAATCCCCTGCAGGCCATTGAACAGATGTCCTACTTAATGTTCATGAAACGTTTAGATGATGATGAGATCTCCAGGGAAAAGAATGTACAGCTCAGTAAGGAAGAATATGAATCCATCTTTAAAGACTGTCCTGATTGCAGGTGGTCCAACTGGAATAATATGGCTGCTGATGAGATGCTGGGCCATGTTCGGGATAAAGTATTCCCCTTCTTACGGGATCTGGGTGGTGCGAATTCCCTTTACAGCCGTTACATGAAAGATGCAGTCTTTGCCATTCCTACAGGGAGTCTTCTGACTGAAGCCACCAAAATCATCGACGATATGCACATCAAGGACCGAAATTTGGATACCAAAGGGGATCTCTACGAATACCTCTTATCTGAACTTAAAACCTCCGGTAAAAACGGTCAGTTCCGTACACCCCGACACATCATCCAGATGATGGTGGAACTCTTAAACCCTAAAATAGGTGAAACAATCTGCGACCCGGCATGTGGTACTGCTGGTTTTTTAGTTAATTCTTATCGACATATTCTCAAATCAAATACATCCCCTGATTTAATTAAAATTGATGATGAAGGAATTGAATACAACTTCAAAGGGGATAAATTAAGCAAGGAAGAATTCAAGTTTCTGAAGAATGAGTCACTTTACGGTTATGACTTTGACCAGACAATGGTCCGAATTTCTTTAATGAACCTGATGATGCATGGCATCAGCAACCCTTACATTGATCAAATTAACACTATCTCCGTACGATACGATCAAAGGCCGCAATATAACATTGTTCTTGCTAACCCACCGTTTAAAGGAAGCATTAACAAAGAAGAGTTAAGCGATGATTTCACAATAAACACCACCAAAACAGAAATTCTCTTTTTGGAATTAATGTACAACATTCTAACGATAGGGGGAAGATGTGCAGTTATTGTACCTCAAGGAGTTTTATTTGGAAATTCCAAAGCACATAAATCCATAAGAATGAAACTTTTAGAGGAATGCAGGTTAGATGCAGTGATCTCCATGCCCTCTGGTGTTTTCAAGCCCTACGCAGGGGTATCCACAGGTATCTTAATCTTCACCAAAGGAGAACCAACTGAAAAGGTCTGGTTCTATGACATGGAGGCCGATGGTTATTCTTTAGATGATAAACGGACCTTTATTGATGGTAAAGGGGATATTTCAGATATTATTGAAAAATTCAACCAGAAAAATGAAGAAGATCTGGAAGATAGGAAAGCCAAGTGCTTCGTGGTTCCGCTGGATGAGATTAAAGAGAATGATTACAGTCTCAGCATCTCCAATTACAAGGAAATTGAGTACGAAGAGATTGAATACGAGCCTCCAGAAGTAATTAAAAAGAAGATTTTGGATTTGGAAGAAAAAATTATTGCTGGTTTGAAAGATTTAGAGATTTAATTGGATAAAGGGGAGTTCTATGCAAAAATATAAAACTGATTCCATTGGAAACATGATGAAACTGATATCTCAGAACGAAGTTTATCTGCCTGCAATTCAGAGAAAATTTGTTTGGTCATATGATCAGATTGAAATGCTTTTTGATTCTATCATGAGGGGTTATCCGATAGGAACTTTTCTTTTTTGGTCTGTAGTGGGAGCTACAAAGGATGATTATACATTTTACAAATTTATTCACAATTATCATGAACGTGACAATTATTTAAATGAAATAGCACCGAAGCCTGACCTTAAAGATAAAATAATAGGAGTATTAGATGGTCAGCAGAGATTAAGTTCAATGTACATTGCTCTTCAAGGAACTTACGCTTATAAGAAAAAACATTATCGAGTTGAAAGTGATAAGGCATATCCGCCAAGAGAGATGTATCTAAATCTATTTCAATCCACAAAACTCGAAGATGGCCTAATTTACGAATTTAGATTCTTGGAAGAAGAAGATGGCGAAATAATTGATGAAAACCAATCTTACTTCAGATTCAAGGACGAAAAACTATGGTTTAAAGTCAAAGAAGTTTTGACTTGGGGTTTAGATCCTGATTTAGACAAATTTTACGATGATTTAGTGGAGAATCCATCTATCAATACTGAAATCGTTTCTAGCATTAAAGAAATGAGACAACAAATCAAGAAAAGATTGAGGGTGCTTCATAATAGGCTTATCCGAGATGATTTGATTAATTACTTTGAATTAGAACAACAAGACCTTGATAAAATTTTAGATATATTTGTCCGGGTAAACAGTGGAGGCACTCCACTATCTAAATCCGACCTCCTTTTCTCAACTATTGTAGCAAGATGGGAAGAAGCAAGAAATGAAATTGATTCCCTGTTAAAAAATATAAACCAAAAAGGAGACGGATTCAGTTTCGATAATGATTTTATTATGAGAGCATGCCTCGTGCTTACAGACTCACAGATTGTTTTCACAGTTAAAAGTTTCAAAAAAGCAAATATTGAAAAAATTACAGAAAATTGGGAACAAATAAAATCATCAATCGAAAACATGGTAGATTTACTAGTTGAATTTGGTATTAATGAGAAGAATCTTACTTCTTTAAACGCAACAATTCCTATCGCTTATTATCTATTAAAAGGCGGGCAAATAAACAAAAGAACTAAACATGAATTGAAAATTTATTTAATCCAAAGTTTACTTCAGAAAGTCTATGGTGGTCAAGGTGACAGTGTTTTAACAAGCATTAGAGATGCCATACGAACAAAAGGCCATGAATCTTACATTCTAAGAAATAAAGATTTTGAAATCACAGATTTCGTGAATAATCTGGAACTACCCGGGAATAAACGTTTTAAAATTGATGAAGAAGATATAGAAGATTTATTAGAAACTAAAAAAGGACCTTATACCTTCTTAATACTTTCATTATTATATCCAAACTTAAAATATGGACTAAATAAATGGCATCAAGACCATATCCACCCTGCAAGTTCTTTCACTAATGCTAAACTCAAAAAATATGGGATTCCTGAAGAAAATTGGAAACATTGGCAATTATTGAAAGATCAATTACCTAATCTGCAAATAATGGAAGGATCTGAAAACGAAAGCAAAAACAAAACTCCATTCAATGCTTGGTTGCATGGTAAAAATGCAGATTGTATTCCAAACGTCAGAGATATTGATAAATTTTTATTAGATAATTATATTCCATTAGAAACAAGTTTAGAATTTGAAGATTTTGAAAATTTTTTTGAAAAAAGGAAAGGGATTTTAAGAGATGAAATCAAAAAGAGAGTATTTTTATCTCAAAGTAGCCATTAAATCACATTAAAGACTTTTTATCCATGAATTAAAAGGGGAATTTGTATGGAAAAAATGTGGATGGTAAGAGCCGGAGAATCAGCTTTTTTAATAGATAGGTTTAAAAACGAGAATATAATTGTTGTAGGAACAGAAATAGGGGACTTAAGCAATGTTAAAAGTCCTGAAGAAATCAAATTAAAGATCCAAAATAAATTTCCCGATAAAAAACCGGGTCAGATTGCCATATGGGCATCTCAAATAAGTAAATTTCGTTTTGATTTTCAAAAAAATGATCATGTTATTTCTTATGACCCTCAAAACCGTTTTTATCTAGTTGGAAAAATATTATCTGATTATGTATTCGATGACACATTTTAACCTGAAAATCCTTTGGAATACTGTGATTCTAGGAAAGTAAAATGGTTAGGAACTGTTAATAGAGATGATCTTTCCACATCCACCAAAAATACACTAGGTGCTATTTCTACTATATTTGAAATCAATCCTGACGCTTCTAAAGGAATACTTGACGCTCTCCATGGGATAGTGCCAGTAGAAGAAATTCAGGATGAAGATGAGGAACTAATTAGTTTAAAACAGGATATATTAGCTAAATCTCAGGAATTTATCAAAGATAAAATGTTAGATCTTGACTGGGAAGAAATGCAGGAGTTAGTTGCCGGTGTACTTAGAGCAATGGACTACAAGACCATAGTATCTTCCAAAGGACCAGATCGTGGCCGTGACATTTTAGCTTCACCAGATGGCCTGGGATTAAGTGAACCACGAATAGTAGTTGAAGTAAAACATAGGAAAGGTCAAATGGGGTCTCCAGAGATTCGAAGCTTTACCGGCGGTTTAAGACCTGGTGACAAGGGTCTATATGTATCTACAGGAGGATACAGCAAAGAGGCAAAGTATGAAGGTGAAAGATCTAATAATCCGGTCACACTCGTAGATGCGGACATGTTAGTCAGTCTAATAATTCAATATTATGATAATTTTGATACTGATGCAAGGTCTTTAATTCCTTTGACTAAGATTTATTGGCCAACTTAACTTAATTATCAGGGGATTAAAATGGCTTTTGATGAATTAAATCAACTGAAACAAATAATCTCAAAAGAGCCCATAGCTCTTTTTTTAGGATCTGGGATTTCCAAGGATTCTCCATCATCTCTCCCTACAGGGAATGAACTAAAAGAAAAAATAATGGAAGAGATCCTCAATGGGATAAAAATTCCTGAATCTATTAATAAAGATGTTAACAATACCATTTCAGAATTAAGATTAGAAGTTTTTCTTTATTTGTTAGATGAATGGAAGGGGAGGTACGATTGGAAGGAGAGAATGGATTTTATTATGGATTCACAACCAAATCACAACCATTACAATATTGCAAATCTTTTTAATAAGAAAATCGTCGAATTGATTATCACCACAAACTTTGACACACTCATTGAAGATTCTTTTAAACCAAAAAAAACACAGCTATTTTACAGTGATGATGATTTTAAAAAAATAGATGAAAATAAAGCAGTTCCAGGCCTATATAAAATTCACGGAAGTATATGTGATTGGGATGGAAATAAAACTCATGATAGCATTATAGGTTCAATTACAGAAGTTGCTAATAATGCATATCTACGATTATCACAAAACAAGAGTGATTTTTTAAGATATATTCTAGAAAATTATGTAGTTATTTTCTTAGGATACTCCGGGGAAGACGTAGACATTTTTCCTATTATTGAAAATTCTAATGTAAAACAAATAATTTGGGTTTTACACAGTCAAAATAGCAGCAATAAAACATTTGAGTTTTATTCAGATGCTAATAGAAGGGAAGATAGTCCAATTGATAAGTTAATAAAGAAACACCTTCAGACTATCGGTGTCTACTGTAATACATTTCTTTCATTTTTATCTGAAGAAAATTTCACTGACAACTTAATTCTAATTGAAGAATATGATAAAAGTGAATCTAAAACATCTAAAGATATTCAATTAAGTAAATCTCCTTACTCATTACTTAGTTTAATATTACGATATGGGAACAAATTTGAGAGTTCTGTTCAGGCATCTTCGTTAGCATTATTTGAAAAAAACCTTAAGGATGTTGATTCTTTTTTAAAGTCTGGTAAATTATTAAGTTCTTTAAGTTATGCAGCTGAACTGTTGAGAGATAAAGGAATTAGCCTTAAAGAACTTAATAATTTACAAGACGCGTTAAAATGCTTAGAAGAGGCGAAAAGGCTTATTGAATCTCAATATAATGCTTTAAATAAAGATGAGTTTTCTACTCCTAATAATTATTTCATAATGATGTCTCAAATTTATGAAGATATTGGATTAATTCATCTAGAAAAAAAAGATTTTGATAAGGCTTATAAATCGCTCATTAAAGCAAAAGAATTGTCTAAAAAACTAGAAGTTCCTAAAAAAACTGCGTTTCTTGCTAGAAACTATGGTAATTTAGGAGTAATATGTTGTAATTGTTTAATAACAAATACAGAGAAGAATGATTCCAGTTATTTTATTGAAAAATTTAGTGAAGCAAATTCTTTTTTTAAAAAGGCCACAAAACTAGAAACAAAAGTTGGAAATCTCGTTGGACTTGCCAAAACTCAGAATAATTGGGCAAATTTATTATCATATGGTCTTGAATGGAATAAATCATTTCAAAAAGGGATCAGCTCTTTAGTATTAATGGATTCACTTGAAGCACCATTTTCTGAAGAGGAAAAAGAAAATTGTAAGATTATAACTGCAAGTTCATTGAGTGCTATGGTTCCTAACCAAAAAGATGCAGAAAAATTGCTTGAAATCTTTCCAGGACCCAATATGAAATTAAAAACAAAATCTAAAGAAAAAATCATTGAATTATATAAAATTTATAGAAAAATTTGGGAAGCATCTATTTACATGACATAATTGAAAACTGAGGGGGAAAAACATGAATCAATCAGATATTTTAAAAAAGAAAAAAGCACAAGAACTAGGTAAAATGGCATGGGCCCTAAAAAATCAATGTCAGTATGATCATGCATTGGAATACATGAATCAATCTCGAGAAATTTTTAGAGAAATTGACGATAGACAAGGTGAAGCAAATCAAATTGGAAACATCGGCTGGGTTTATTTAGAAAAAAAAGAGTTTGATAAAGCATTAGAGCATATGTATGAATCTTTGAAGATGCAGGAAAAAATAGGGATTCCCAAAGAGATAGTTATTGACTTAAATGCTATTGGACTTACATTAAGACAGAAAGGAGAATTGGACCGTGCCCTAGAATACCATGAAAAAGCTTTGAGCATATCTAAAGCTAATAATTTTAAAAAGGAAATAGCACACGAACTGGAAGGTATAGGGCTTGTATATGGTGAGAAAAAAAATTTGAATAAGACGTTTAAATACTTAGAATCCGCTTTGGAGATCAATAGAGAAATCGAAGACAGGCAGGGAGAAGCAAATGTGTTAGCCAACATGGGATTATATTATTTGAAATTTGGAATAATCCTCGAAGCCGAAAAATGTCTGAAAGAGTCTAGGCACATCATTGATACAAATAATTTAATATATGGGCGTGATGTTACACAGCAATTACTCGATGTTATCAATAATATCAAACAAATGCAAGAGGAGAGTAGTGAATAAATTAGAGAATTTAAAACCCATTCAACGAGATAGCTGTAGTTAAAAAATGTCATCATCATATCTCTTGATGGTATAAAAACTATTCTGAGTGATTCTCAATTTGACAATATTATTAATCAGTTAAAAAGATCGATTAAGCTTCTCAAACAAAAGAAAAAGTCACCAAGGAATAAAATAACTTTACCCTCCTTTTTTTATCTTAATGGTTGTATTGGAGATTAAAATTCCGTATTCCGATTTATCGGGTTATGGTCTGGTTATCTGGGGTTTATCATTCTCCCCAGCACTCATCTCAACCAGTATCAGCCCATAATTCTGCGGTTTGAGCAGGAAATCAACACAGTTTTGTTTCATCAATTTTTGACATCCCTTATTCAAAGACCATATCAAACTATGCTTGGAGATAACTACTTGTCAAGTAATTAATTTTTGGTGCCAAAAAACTTTCTTATTTATGGATTTTGAAGCCCTAATTGCCCTTATTTTTTTCTCTGATTTTGAATTATTGGAAATCCTCATAACTATAAAAATCAGTGATGAAATAAATAATATTACTTTTATTTGAATGTGTACATTTTATATTGTAAAACTGCAATATGTATATTGTAAAAGTACAATAGGTATATTGTAATTTTGCAATACAGTTTATGGTATTAAATAGATGTAAGTGGTTCTATGAAAAATAATACAATTAAAATTATCACGGAATTGTTAGAGAAAGGCTGCCAAAAAACAAGCATTAAGGATTTATCACGGGATTTGAATTTGAATTATTCAAATGTTCACACCATAGTGAAAAAACTCCATAATTCTAACTTGGTTTCATTGAAGAAATATGGTGGGGCTTATGAATGTCTACTTTTGAAAAAAGTCGATCCATTAATATTTCATGCAGAATATTTACGTTGTCAGAATCTTTTAGAGAAAAATAAAGATCTTAAAGTTTTACATTTAAAATTAAAGTCATTAAAATTCCCTTTCATCGCTTTAATATTTGGTTCTCATGCCAAGGGTACTGCATCTAAATCATCTGATATAGATTTAATGATAATTTCAGAAAGCGAGAGAGAAAAAGAATTTGAAAAAATGATGAACATATTAGCTTTAGACATACATCTTGTAACTTTTAATTTTGAAGAATTTTTGTCTATGGCTAAGAATAAGGAATTTAGTGTAGTATCTGAGGCTCTAAAATCTAATATAATACTCTTAGGCATTGAAGACTATTACAGGGTGTTAGAAGATGTTGGATGCTGAAAGGATAAGAATTGCTCAAAAAAACTTTACTCTAGATCTAAAAGATGAATATATAAAGAAACAAATCCCGGACTCAGATTTGATAAATTCTTTATGGAACAATGCAACTGAAAGTTTAGAAGTTGCTGAATATCTATTTAAAGAAGAAATATCTCCTTTGTGGGTTATCGTATCTTAATATTATTCAATGTATTATATGTCCAATGCAGTTCTCAATAAAATGGGCTTTAAAGTGGGAGATCAGATTTCTCACAGGGTAACTGCCGATGCTTTAATTGTTCTTGTAAGAGACAAATTAAAAAATTTCCTTTTAGAAGATTTTGAAGAAGCTCAAGATGAATACAATGAAATAGATAATGTAACCGATGGAATAATTGAACTTTATGATTTAGAGCATAAAAAAAGACTAGATTCCCAGTATGTAGTTGGATATGATGTGAAGGTATCAAAATCCAAAACTTCTAGGGATAGAGCAAAAAAATTTGTTTTGGAGCTTGAAAAACTTTTAATAGAGCTTTAATCCGGAAAATTTTCTATATCTCTATAGTAAATATTTAATTTGTTTGGTGTTAGTATACATGATCATTATTGCAAGTGTAAGATCGGTGTTGGATCTATCTGGTAATGGCCCTATAATTTGGATTTTATTTTTAGTAAATTAATTGGAATCCCTCAAATCTACATTCATTATTAAATTTATGAAAATTTACGAGATAATTAAATAAAAATTTTTAATTAAAAGTTGTAACCTAATAAATAAACGTTAGAAAATATTAAAATATTCAATTATATTTTCTAAAAGAAGGTTAAATAATAGTAATTAAGCTCTAAAAACACGAAATCACAGTTTTTTGTGAAAATAAAATAGGATGAATTAAAGTGGAAAAAGAGGGTGAAATTATGGATGATGAAAGCCAAAAAGGTGTTAAAAGTGGCACGACGAACATTGATTGGTGGCCAAACCAGTTGAATCTTGACATCCTGCGCCAGCATTCTGAAAAGTCCAATCCAATGGATGAGGATTTCAACTATGCCGAAGAATTCAAGAGCCTAGACTTAGAGGCCGTGAAAAATGACCTCCATGAACTCATGACCCAGTCACAGGACTGGTGGCCGGCGGATTTTGGCCACTATGGGCCTTTATTCATCCGTATGGCGTGGCACAGCGCCGGCACATACCGTATCAGCGATGGCCGTGGAGGTGGGGGCAACGCTAACCAGCGATTTCCACCTCTCTCTAGCTGGCCTGACAACGCCAATCTCGACAAGCCTCGCCGGCTGCTCTGGCCTATCAAGCAGAAATACGGTCGGAAAATTTCCTGGGCCGACCTGATGATTCTCGCAGGCAATGTCGCCCTGGAATCCATGGGGTTTGCGACCTTCGGTTTTGGTGGGGGGCGTGAGGACATCTGGGAACCAGAGAAGGACGTATACTGGGGTTCTGAGAAAGAGTGGCTTACAGATCAGCGTCATACCGGTGAACGTGACCTCGAAAATCCCCTTGCCGCCCTGGAGATGGGTTTGATCTATGTGAACCCGGAAGGCCCCAACGGCGAGCCAGACCCCATAGCAGCAGCACATGATATCCGGGAGAGTTTCGCCCGCATGGCAATGAACGACGAGGAAACAGTGGCCCTCATTGCAGGTGGCCACGCCTTCGGCAAAACCCACGGTGCTGGTGACTCGGCACTGGTGGGCCCGGAGCCGGAAGCTGCTCCAATCGAGGAACAGGGTCTGGGTTGGAAGAGTAGCTTCGGCACTGGTAAAGGTAACGACACCATTACCGGCGGCCCGGAAGTTATCTGGACCAACACACCCACCCAGTGGGACAATAACTTCTTCAGGATATTATTCGAATTCGAATGGGAGCTGACCCAGAGCCCAGCTGGCGCCTACCAGTGGAGGCCGAGGGGTGACTCAGGCAAAAATACCGTGCCTGATCCCCACGACCCATCAAAACGTCGCACCCCAGGCATGCTAACCACTGACCTCTCTTTAAGGTTAGACCCGGTCTACGAGAAGATTTCAAGACGCTTCTATGAGAACCCTGACGAGCTTAAAGACGCGTTTGCCCGGGCATGGTTCAAGCTAACCCACCGTGACATGGGCCCCAAGGCACGTTATCTCGGCCCGGAGGTACCAGACGAGGATCTCATCTGGCAGGACCCTATCCCTGCAGTCAATCACGAATTAATCAATGAAGAAGACATCACCACCCTTAAGGAATGGATACTGGCTTCAGATCTATCAGTCAGAGAACTGATTTCCACTGCCTGGGCCTCAGCATCCACATTCCGAGGCTCCGACAAACGTGGCGGTGCCAATGGTGCTCGTATTCGCCTGGAACCCCAGAAGGATTGGGAAGTCAACCAACCCGACCAGCTAGCCAAAGTGCTCAAGACACTGGAAGGTATCCAGAGTGAATTTAACCAGGCCCAATCCGGTGACAAGAAGGTCTCCCTGGCTGATCTCATTGTTCTGGCAGGTTGTGCTGGTGTTGAAGAGGCGGCGAAAAATGCAGGATATACTATAAGAGTGCCCTTCACACCGGGACGCATGGATGCCCTGCAGGATCAGACTGATGTGGACTCATTCGCCGTGCTCGAACCCTTCGCAGACGGGTTCCGCAACTATCAAAAAGCTCAAAGCACACTTAGAGCCGAAGAGTTGCTGGTGGACAAAGCACAACTGTTGACATTGACCGCTCCTGAGATGACGGTCTTAATTGGTGGTTTACGTGTCCTCGATGCCAATTTTGACGGGTCCTCCCATGGTGTCTTCACCCAAAAGCCTGAGATGCTTACCAATGATTTCTTCGTGAACTTGCTTGATATGCAAACCGAATGGAAACAATCAAAAGAAGACGAAAATGTTTTCGAGGGGCATGACCGAGCAACCGGCGAACTCAAGTGGACCAGCACACGTTGCGACCTCATCTTCGGTTCAAACCCCGAACTCCGGGCATTGGCAGAATTCTACGCATGCGAAGACTCCCAAGAAAAGTTCCTGCACGACTTTATAAAGGCGTGGGACAAGGTCATGAACCTGGACCGGTTCGACCGGGTCTGATATCGATTCGGGGCCCACTCTGTAATTAACCTTAAATGGGGTTTATTTAAGCCTATTAAAGAAAAATTACTAGGGGAATAAAAATTACTCACCCTTTTTTTTTATTTTACTTTTTTTTATTTGAGATTACAATCTATAAGCATTGCAGCAAATTTTATCCCAACCAATAAATCCCCTAAATAATTTAAGCACTAATATGGCTTATTCAAGTAGGAATGGTTGCATTGATGCCCATTTGTCTTTCCATTCAATGGGTACGAGTTGTTTTGTTACTATTTCTGGTAATCTTTGGGGCTATTGCACGATCTTCGGGAGATAAGTTATATAATACAAATGGCCCCACCAAATATTCCGGGCCAGTGTGCTCTTGAAAAAAACTCTACATACTCTTTTTTATCCTGATCATCTCTTCGGGATCGATTTTTATTAGAAACTAAAAACCTCCCCTATACCAAATTATCTAAAACTATGCTCTAATATCTGTTAAAATTAAAATTTATAATTTATGAATACATTAGAATGTAAAAATTTGGACTGGTTTCTTCTTTGCATTATATCGAAAGGGATAAGAGAATTTATTATTCAAAAACTCTGAAATAATTATAATAGTATTTATTGTAGGAGTTAAGAAAATGGCAAAGGAAATCAAACAATTAGTGGTAGGAATAACCCGAGAGGGTGATATAGTGGTCAAAAGTGCCAGGGGTAGAATGTATTCGGTTAAAAAATCTGCAGATCTAGAATTCGGTTGTGAAGATCTTTTCAAGGATGTGGAAACAGAATTATACGCCACCATCGATACTGAAGCTGAAACCTGGGAATGTACCCTGATTGAATAGGATAAATATTGATAAATGAATTTAAAAAATAACATACAAACCATTTGAGGCTTGTGTTTGAGGGTGTGTTTACTATATCATCCATCCATGAGACTGGTGTGACTTAGGGAGTACTGGCTGGATAAGAATATGAAGATATGTAATGGATGGATACTATGGAACCTATACCCATAAAATCCCCTCTTAAGGGGGAGTGGATGGTCTTGAATAGCCCTGGATCTAAAGTTCCCAGTCATGGTACTCATTCTTTCGCATCAACCTATGCCTTCGACCTCATGCAGGTTGACTGGACCCAAAAACATGTTAAATTCCATAGGAAAAGTACTCTAGATCATATTTTAGGTAGAGTGCATTTAAATGATTGTTACTCGTATGGGAAGCCTATTTATGCACCTATTTCTGGCAGGGTAGTTGAAGCCCTTGATGGATACCCTGAACGTGACCCTGTACAGCCAATCCGTGATATTTCAGTGGCATTTAAGAATGCCTGGTTTTTTGATCCTCACAAACATAACATTCAGGATGTTGGTGGTAATTTCGTTATAATCCAGGGTGACCGAATATGGGATGGAATATGGGCATTTCTGGGTCACATGAAAACTGGTTCGGTAAAAGTAAACAATGGTGAAAAAATCGAATCCGGAGATCTTTTGGGGAACGTAGGTCATTCTGGTAACTCAACAGCCCCTCACCTCCATTTTCAACTCATGGACGGTCCTGATCCAATCATTGCTAAGGGTATTCCCTGTTGTTTTAAAGAATATGAATTATATCAGGATAAAAATTGGATTAAGATAGAAAATGGAATACCAAAAAATAAGGACAGAATTAGCCTTTAGACACCATTTGATATGCCAAAACCATTTGATATACTAAATATCAAACCAGAGGGATACACTCCCCATGAATTTCAGAATATTTTTGTACGATCCCACTCACCAAGCCCCAAATACATCCTAAGAGTAGTAAATAACTATTTTTTTAAGAAAACCTGTAAAATGAGTGCAGGGGAAGGGATTCGAACCCTTGAAGGCCTGCGCCAGAGGATCTTGAGTCCACCCCCGTTGACCGCTTGGGTACCCCTGCAACTATATACTGTGATGGTTGAAGATTACACCATATTAATTTAACTTTTTTTTGGTTTTACATAACTTCCGGGGGATAATGTTCCATAAAATTTCAAAGGAAAACAACATAAGGAGTTAAAAAATAACCAGGAGTTAAAAATAACCTGTTGGAATAAATGAAATAAAGCGGGCCCGACGGGAGTTGAACCCGCGGCCACCTGGTTAAAAGCCAGGCGCTCTCCCAGACTGAGCTACGGGCCCTCGGCTGTCATCATAATGAAATTAAACTTGAATTGTAGGGATCCCACATTCACATGCATATTCCAAAACAAAACAGGGTAGTACATGATTTGTTAACCTATTATATAAAGTTTCGTAATGGTAGATTGGTTAATATTAAACAGATTAACCATATGAACACGGTAAGTCAGTGACTTCACTATAACACTCCTATCCTTTTTATACTCCCTATTTTTAATTAAACTCTGGTGCTCTAATCCGATTAGGGTAGAAATCAGTCCTGTTTTAACCGTATATATTGCCCCAGGGAGTATGTGGAAAAAACAGGATTTACAAACACCTTGATCACCATGATTTGAAATAATATATTATTCCAACCTTTTTAAAAGAAAAATTTATCATTTGTAAGAATATAGGGTTTGTTTTAACTGAATTTAGAGCTTTTAAAATAATTATGGGGATTTAAAAAAAATAATAACCTAATTAATCTGGAAATAAGCTAAAATGAGTGCAGGGGAAGGGATTCGAACCCTTGAAGGCCTACACCAATAGGCCCTGAACCTATCCCCGTTGACCGCTTGGGTACCCCTGCGTATACCATTGATAGGTGAATATAGTATATAAAATCTACAGTTAGAAAACATTTTTTTAAATTGGGGAGTAGGAATAGAAATTTACAGGGTTGCTTTAATTTAATAGGTATTAGAAAAATACTATTCTATCAATTGATTGAACTTTGATATGGGATCTTATATTGATTAATTGAATAAGGGTGAATAGGGAGAGTTGGACTGTGAAATGCAAAAATTGTGGGCATGATAATGACTTGGATTCTGCGTTCTGTGAAGAATGTGGCAGTAAACTGGTGGGAGGGCCCTCCTTTGGAAGAAATCCCCAGTCAAAACCCAAAAAAGAAGGGTCAAAGACAACAAACAACATCTTAATAGTTGCCATCGTAGCACTGGTGATCATACTGGGAATAATGGGGGGAATACTCCTGAAACTCCCTGGAAACTCCACCCCAGTAGTAAACAACACCACAGCCAACAATTCCACAGTCACTGAACAAATATCCCTCACTGCAGGGGTCCCGGTTTCACAGGTTCCGGGTCTTGCACAGGCAATATCAGGGACCGGGGTTGGGTTCACCACTATCTCCTATGGTGGGGTGACCCTGGATAAGAATCAGTGCCTTTACATATTATCCAAGGGTATTGTGATGATAAACAATGCACAGACTGGAAACATCCCCATAAACCAGTACAAAAATCCAGATAATGCCTACGGAACAGTTACCTCTACCACTATCACCAAAACGGAATACGTGGACATGGCTCAAAGAACCTACATCTGGATGGACAACAATGGCCAGTCACCCAACTACATTGGGATAAAGGTCTCCGGACAACCTGATCTATCCCCTGATACTTTGCTGAGCCTGTACTCTAAGGTTTTAACCCAGTATAAATCAACTGGCCAGCTACCAGTCAGTGTAACCATACCCTAAACTCTTTTAGAGTATTAACATGAGTTATGAGGCTTAAAATGGGGAAGAGACTTCAATTATTTTTGGTACTGGGGATTGTCTTCTGTGCAGCGGTGATATCCTCCTTTTATTTATTCCCAATCCAGAAAGCTACCTCAACAGTACCGGTGTTCAGCAGTGTGGTTCTGGGTGAAAATGAATATGGAACAGTTACCCGGGAGGGTCCCTATGGTAATGCCAGCTCACCCAACCGGATCGCCTACATAGTAGGTGTTCATCCCCTGGAATACCAGGCCCACAACGCCCTGGTTGAAGCTCTTGAAAACCAGGATAAGTCCCTTAAAAACTGCTACTACATTTATAAAGTAAATGTGACCAGTGATTCTGATGATTATGGCCAGGGGAGAGCTAACGGCCAACAACTCGCCTATAACTATGCAGTGCCCTCTGTGAAAAACTCTTCAATGGACCTGGTTATTGATGTGCACTCCAACGAGGGTAACTACCAGGAGAAATGGTTCCTGTTCGTCCCAGGGCAATCTGAAAAAGCAGAATCAATCGCATATACCCTTAAAAATGAGACCAACTGGTTAACAGTGTACAGTCCCCCCAATCCCACCAGCCCGGCCTATGTGACCATCCCTGTGATCCAGGCGGGAGTTCCGGCAATTATCTATGAAACCTACACCTACGAATCAGTTGAACAGACTCAAAAACATGCAGGGGAAATAGTTTCAATCATAGACCAGCTGAAACTGAGTTAAGAAACTGAAGTTAACAGTAGTTATGAAAATTTTTCAGGGCTTGGTTTAATTAATCCATTAAAAAGCAAATTCACAAACCAGGCAACGGTGGTCCTTCTCATAGGGGTCCAGGTCTACTTTATCCACTATCCGGAAGCCATGCTCTTTTAATTTGGATGCTTCCTCACGGAATATCTGTTTGGGTTTGCGAGTGACATCGATACTCCGGGCTTTTATCATGATCATTCCCTGACCTTCTTCTTTAAGAAACATTCGCATGTTGTCCATGAATATTTCAGTCTGGTGGGGCTGGGCCACATCAGAGTAAACCAGATCCACCTTCTCCACCAATCCCATATATTTTGCAGGTTTACTAGCATCATCCAGTATGGGGGTCATGTTCCCCCTCTCCCTGCAAACAGCCAGCAGCTCCCGCATCATGCGGGGTGCAAACTCCACACAGTAGATCACACCATCGGTGATGATATCTGAGATATGGGATGGGGTTGTACCTGCAGAAGCACCCAGGTAGAGTACACGGGAGTCAGATTCAATGGGGAATGTTTCCAGTCCCTTCAAGAGGGCGGCTGCCAGTTTTGAACGGCGAGGGTCCCACAGACGGCACTCCACATCCTCATAATCCACCAGTTTCTCCCCGTAAATCTTCACCCCGGGGTTGAGGTTGCAGGTGGCCAGGTGGCCGTCCAGTTCGTACACTCCAGTGAAAGTATTATCCAAATCCGTATTATCTTCCATGATCTTCCTCTTTAAAATTCCTTTATACTCTTTTGAATTCCTTTATACTATTAAAATTAGTCGCCCTATTGGGAAGATGAGGATTATTTATTCAAATGGTTTGTTGTTTTTAATGTCTTTGAGAGTTTTATGGAGTTTCTCATGGGACTGGTCCACTGTTTTTTTAATGGCCTCTGCTTCCCGGTCAATGTTGGAAAGGCACTCCTGGGCCTGTTTCTGGTTGGCTTCCATGGTATCCTTTAGTATGAGGAAGTTATTATTGAGTCTTTCCTCCACCCGTCGGGAAAACTGGATGGCAAACACTGCCAATATAATTGAAAAAGCACTGGATATAATGGATACTGCAGCCACGACATCTACCATTTAACTCACCTTTTTAACATTAAATGAAATGACCCTTCAAAAAACCACCCTCCACACCACCAGATACACATAACTTAGTGAGTTTTTTGATTAGTTTTCTAAACTCACTCGACACCGGGTTTGATTTGTGGCTGGAAATAATTCTGCGGATGAAATGATTCAACTATTCATCCTCTGAATAATCCAACTATTCATCCTGAAATATTTCAATTATTCATCCTAATACTCATAATCACCCTTCTTAAACCGGAACTTATCCTTTTTTTTCTTCCGTTTTTTATCCTTTTTCTTCTTTGACTTCTCAATCCGTTTGGGGAAAGGATGTTCCTTGGTTATCTCTTCCAGCCTCTTCTGGAAACCTTCCTTCACCTCAGGATCGTATTCACCAGAGAAGTAATCCTTCCTCACTGCCAGGCTTATCTTACCAGCCAGTGCCCTGGATACTCTTCCCCGGATCCACCATCTGGAACCACGCACATCCGGGTGCTGGTAGATTAAACCGTGCTTGGGCGGCCGTTCACCAGTTTTAAGGTGACGGAACAGGGCCTTCTCCGCCCCCAGGATCTGAACAGTGCTGGAAGGTAAAAGGGCCAGTCGCTTAATACCACCGGTGTGGGCGATGATCTTAGCTCCAAGGGACCCACCTAACAGATCCCGTAGGTTGGGGGCCATCTCCTGCATCTTGGCATCAACATAATCCGTGGTTGACTTCTTGGATTCCTGAATGGACTGGATAGTCCGGGCAAAACCCTGGATTACCTCCAGATCATAGGAGGATAAATCCGCACCGAGACTCATTCCAGACTCCATATTTTCATTTGAAACTCCTAAATTCATATCCAGGGCACCTGAGTTTATAACCGTGTCACGGTCCCCGTACTCTGCCACTAACTCCACGTACCGGGCATGGTCCCGCACCTCATCCATTTCCGGGAAGTGAACTGGATACCATTCCCGGATACGTTCCACCAGTTTAACTTCAGCTTCCTCCAGCTCCTCAATGGCATGTATGGCCTGAATAAGGAGAAGATCATCAGACAGAGATGCTTCTTTCAGCTTTCTCTCGGTAACCTGAAGGGCTAATTTACGGGTGATACTCCACAAATCCCCTGGTGAATCCAGAAAACCAGCTTCATGGAGAACTTCCCCCAGATTACTCCGCAGGTAATCCCCACCTTTACTGGGAATCTGGTAAGTGAATTTAGAATTATATTTAAGGTCCTGATAGTGATAACTGCTCCGGGAAGTCTCGATAATGATCTCATCACAATCTTTACCCACTTTTTCCAGGAAACGCTTCTCCTCAGGGGTTATGTCCTTTTCTGCCATTTGGAACCATTTTTCCAGGAGTTCAGAGTGTGGGAAAAGTTCATAATCCAGTAAGTTAAAATCTTCATCTAAGACTAAGAAGCCTGCAAAACAACCAACTACATAACACTTCATAGAATTTAATGTGTACTTGATGGAATTTAAACCTTCTAACTTAAGGTGTAATCATGCTGGAAGTGGAAATATGCCATATGAAAATGAGAAACCCCACCGTCCTAGCGGCGGGTGTTCTGGGAAGCACGTCCTCGTCCCTTAACTGGGCAGCTCGAAGTGGAGCCGGGGCAGTGGTAACCAAATCCTTCGCATTAGAGCCTAATAAAGGCTACCCCAACCCCACCACCGTGGAAGTGGAGGGTGGTATAATCAATGCCATAGGCTTATCCAACCCGGGAGTGGAAGCATTCAAGGGGGAGCTGGAAAAACTGGATGGTAACGTCCCACAGATAGCCTCAATCTACGGTTCCACACCAGAAGATTTTACTATGGTGGCCAGTCAGGTGGAAAACCTGGTGGATGCTCTGGAACTTAATGTATCATGCCCTCATGCCATGGAAGGATGCGGGGCATCAATAGGCCAGGATCCGGATCTAACCCGCAGTATTGTAAAGACAGTTAAAAGATCAGTGGACACTCCGGTGATTGCCAAGCTAACACCCAATGTAACTGACATCGTGGAGATAGCCCAGGCAGCAGAGCAGGGTGGTGCCGATGCACTGACTCTCATCAACTCCCTGGGCCCGGGTATGAGGATCGATGTAGAAACAGCCCATCCCATACTCTCCAACCGTTTTGGGGGAATGTCCGGTCCAGCCATAAAGCCCATAGCCCTTCGCTGCGTATACCAGGTCCACCAGAACGTTAAAATACCTCTAATGGGTGTGGGTGGTATAACCGACTATCGGGATGTGGTGGAATTTTTGTACGCCGGAGCCAGTTGTGTTCAGATGGGAACCGCAGTCATGTACCATGGACTGGAAGTCTTCCAGGAAATAAACACTGGCCTGGAGAAGTTCATGAAAGAGAAGAACTACCAAACTGTGGAGGAGATGGTGGGACTGGCCCACCAGTTGTAAAAAGGAAGGTGTAAACTCATGTCAAGGACGAATACTATGCATGTTCCACAGGTACTGAAAATCAAGAGGATAGTTGAGGAAACACCCACGGTGAAAACCTTCTATTTGCCCTGGGAATTTAAAGATGAGACTCCGGGCCAATTTTCAACTACCGGCCAGTTTTCAACTACTGCCCAGTTTCCAATTCCCGGTCAGTTTTTAATGGTCTGGAATTTCCAGGATGAGAAACCCATGTCCATCTCCAGTATTGATCCAGTAAATGGGGAGATCGGTCTTTCGGTGAAGATGGTGGGCCCCTTCACCCAGTCACTGCACAAACTACAAGAAAACGACCAGCTGGGATTAAGAGGTCCCTATGGCAGGGGATTTGAGATTGCAGGTTCCCGGGTCCTGGCAGTTGGGGGTGGGATTGGAATGGCACCAGTGGCAGCTTTTGCTGAGGAAGCCAGTAGTAGGGGTGTAAAAGTGGACACCATCACCGCTGCCACCACCCAGAGCGAGATACTATTTGCAGAACGCCTGGAAAATGCAGGCGTCCGTGTATTCCCCACCACTGATGATGGAAGTCATGGTTTCTGCGGATTCGCCACAGAACTGGCAGAAAAACTCATAACTGAAGGAAAATATGACTTGGTGGTGGCCTGCGGTCCGGAGATCATGATGATGAAACTGTCCCTCATCACCCAGGAAAATCAGATCCCGGCACAGTTTTCCCTGGAGCGCTACATGAAGTGTGCCCTTGGAATATGTGGGCAGTGTTGTGTGGATGATGTGGGCTGGAGGATCTGTGTCGAAGGACCGGTTTTCTGGGGAGACCAGCTCCGGCTGATATCTGAATTCGGAAAATACCATAGGGATGCTTCCGGAATCAAAAACAGTTTTTAAAAATTAGGTTTACCCACATACAATCAGGTTACACAATGGAATTTAAAATGATAGAATCATATAAAAAAATTTTCACTATATTCTTATAATTAAAATTTTCAGTAATAATGTTCTATAATTAAAATCATGACCGGATCATTCAATTAATTAA